>JBQCFU010000692.1:0-3009 GCA_051958775.1 Pseudolabrys sp. | reverse complement strand
GTTGCTGCGGGAATCGGCGTGGCGCTGCTGGTGGTTCCCTTCATCATCGCCTTCAGGTCGCCTGACCCGGAAAAGCTTTCAGCCTACGAATGCGGCTTCAATGCGTTCGATGATGCGCGCATGAAGTTCGACGTCCGCTTCTACCTCGTGGCGATCCTGTTCATCATCTTCGATCTGGAAGTCGCCTTCCTGTTCCCGTGGGCGGTGGCGTTCGGTCAGGTCGGCGTGTTCGGCTTCTGGTCGATGATGGTCTTCCTTGGTGTCCTAACCATCGGCTTCATATATGAGTGGAAGAAGGGGGCGCTGGAATGGAACTGATCCGCGCATGACCATCGTCGCGCCCGCACCCAAAGGTGTCCTCGATCCGCGCACCGGCCAGCCGGTCGGTGCCGACGATCCGTTTTTCCGTGATCTCAACGGCGAACTGTCCGACAAGGGCTTCATCGTCACCGCCGCCGACGATCTCATCACCTGGGCCCGGACCGGCTCGCTGATGTGGATGACGTTCGGTCTCGCCTGCTGCGCGGTCGAGATGATGCAGGTGTCGATGCCGCGCTACGATGTCGAGCGCTTCGGTTTCGCGCCGCGTGCGTCGCCGCGCCAGTCGGACGTGATGATCGTCGCCGGCACGCTGACCAACAAGATGGCTCCCGCGCTGCGCAAGGTCTACGACCAGATGCCGGAGCCGCGTTACGTCATCTCCATGGGCTCCTGCGCCAATGGCGGCGGCTACTACCACTATTCCTATTCGGTGGTGCGCGGCTGTGACCGCATCGTGCCGGTCGACATCTATGTGCCGGGCTGCCCGCCGACGGCGGAGGCGCTGCTTTACGGCGTGCTGCTGTTGCAGAAGAAGATTCGCCGGATCGGCACGATCGAGCGGTAGTATGATGCGGATGTCGGATATCCCGTTCGGAACGACCGACTGGGCGGCGATCGAGCCGACCCGGCATCCGGGCGATTCCGGTGAGGCGACCTGGCGCACGCGTCAGTTCGGCGAGATCCGCGTCCGCATGGTCGACTATTCGCCGGGTTACATCGCCGATCACTGGTGCAGCAAGGGCCACATTCTGTTCTGCATCGACGGCGAACTGACGACCGAACTGGAGGACGGACGCTCGTTCGTGCTCAAGCCCGGCATGAGCTACCAGGTCGCCGACGGCGCTGACGCGCATCGCTCGCGCACGGCGGCGGGTGCGCGGCTGTTTATCGTGGATTGAGCGGCAAGAGATCGCAAGAGAGAGACGGGACAGGATTCAGGGACCGATGGACGAGACCCTCGACAAGCTCGGACAGATGATTGTTTCTGCGCTGCCTGGCGCGGCGACCGGTCATGCCGTGGTCTATGGCGAACTGACCATCACCGCGGTCGCCGCCGAGATCGTTGTCGTGGCGCGCTTCCTGCGCGACGACCCGCGCTGCCGCTTCGTCAGCATCATCGACGTCACCGCGGTCGACTGGCCGGCGCGCGAGCGGCGTTTCGATGTGGTCTATCATTTCCTATCGCCGACGCTGAACAAGCGCGTCCGCGTCAAGATCGAGACCGACGAGACGACGCCGGTGGCGTCGATCATCGACGTGTTCAAGGGCGCCGACTGGTTCGAGCGCGAGACCTACGATCTCTACGGCGTGCTGTTCACCGGCCATCCGGATATGCGCCGGCTGCTCACCGACTACGGTTTCGAGGGGCATCCGCTGCGCAAGGACTTCCCGATGACCGGTTTCGTCGAGGTGCGCTACGACGACGAGCAGAAGCGCGTCGTCTACGACAAGGTGAAGCTCAATCAGGAATTCCGCAATTTCGACTTCCTGTCGCCGTGGGAAGGCACCGACTACGTGCTGCCGGGCGACGAGAAGGCCAAGGGGCTGGACAGCGCCGCGCAGGCCAACAAGCTGACCGGCGAGCCGGCGAAGAAGGGGGCGTGATGAAGGCGTCCCTGAAGCCTGGGCTCAAGCACCGCATGACCTTCACGGTCCCCGAGAACAAGACCGTTCCGCATCTCTATCCGGAAGCGGCTATGTTTCAGGAGATGCCGAAGGTGTTTGCCACGGGCTACATGGTCGGCCTGTTCGAATGGGCCTGCATCGAGTTGATCCGGGATCATCTCGATCCGGGCGAGGGCAGCCTCGGCATCCATGTCGACTTCAGCCATCTCGCGGCGACGCCGCCGGGCCTCACTGTCACGGTCGAGGCGGAGTGCACCTCGGTCGACGGCAAGCGTCTCGGTTTCACGGTGCGCGGTCACGACGGCGTCGACGTGATCGGCGAGGGCAAGCATGCGCGCGCCGTGGTGGCGTGGGACAAGTTCAATGCGCGGGTGGCCGACAAGGCCGCGAAAGCGAGGGCCGCGTGATGGCATCGGCAACGCAGCAGATGACCGGCGGATGCCTGTGCGGCGCGGTGCGCTTTACCGCGACGCCGGCGGCACGGCATTTCGATGCGTGTCATTGCAGCATGTGCCGCCGCTGGTCGGCCGGGCCGGCGATGATGGTCGACTGCGGCAACAGCGTGAACTTCACGGACAAGTCCGGGCTCGCATTCTACCGTTCGTCCGAATGGGGTGAGCGTGGCTTCTGCAACCGCTGCGGCTCGTCGCTGTGCTACCGGCTAGTCGGGCAGGACAGCACCTTCATGTCGGTGGAAACGTTCGACGATCGCGAGGGCTTCACCTTCACGATGCAGATCTTCACCGACGAGAAGCCGGGCTATTACGACTTCGCCAACAAGACGAAAACGATGACCGGCGCCGAAGTCTTCGCGGCGTTCGCATCCGACGCCAATCAGGCCAAAGGGTAGGCGCATGGCCGAAACCTCACTGCGCAACTTCACGCTGAACTTCGGGCCGCAGCATCCGGCGGCGCACGGCGTGCTGCGTCTCGTGCTCGAACTCGACGGCGAGATCGTCGAGCGCGTCGATCCGCATATCGGTCTGTTGCACCGGGGAACGGAAAAACTCATCGAGGCGAAGACCTATCTGCAGGCGATGCCGTATTTCGACCGGCTCGACT
>JBQCFU010000691.1:0-6087 GCA_051958775.1 Pseudolabrys sp. | reverse complement strand
TTATCGTTGCCGGCGGGGATCACGCGACCGTAGTCCGGGAACGTTCCGTCGATCAGTTTCGAGGTGAGCACCACGTCGCCGATCGTGAAGCGGATCTTGGTCTGGGAGAGCTCGATCGAAACGTCGGCGTCGAGATCCTCGATCAGGCGCTGCACTTCGCCGACGGTCTTGCGCGGCACGATGATGCCGGGCATCCCGTCCGCCCCCTTCGGCGCGTCGAGTTCGGCCTGCGCGAGACGATGCCCGTCGGTTGCGACCGCGCGCAGCTTCTGCGCCTTCGCGGCGCCCGCGACATGCAGATAGATGCCGTTGAGATAATAACGCGTCTCTTCGGTCGAGATCGCGAACTGAGTCTTGTCGATCAGGCGCTTTAGGTCTTTCGCCGCGAGCGTGAACTTGTGCGTCATCTCGCCGGCGGCGAGATCGGGGAAATCGCTTTCCGGCAGCGTCTGCAAGGTGAAGCGGGAGCGGCCGGCGCGGATCGCCAGAATGGCGCGGTCGCCCGACGCCTCCAGCACCACCTGGGTGCCTTCCGGCAGCTTGCGCACGATCTCGTAGAACATGTGCGCCGGAACTGTGGTGGAACCGCCCGGCGACACCTCGGCCGCGATCGTCTCGATCACTTCCAGATCGAGGTCGGTCGCCTTCAGGCTGAGCTTGCCCTTGTCGGCGCGCAGCAGGACGTTGGCCAGGATCGGAATGGTGTTGCGGCGCTCGACCACACGGTGGACGTGCCCGAGAGACTTCAACAAGGCGCTGCGTTCGACCGTAACCTTCATGGGGTACCCGTTAGCGCGCCATGCGGAACAGACCGGGCGCAGCGGCAGATCCCGGCCGGACGGCCGGGTCGCTGAAAGTGCCGTGATGTTGTCATTTTGACAACACCCGGACAACATTTAGCCCCCGCGATTCACATCGCGAGGGCTATCAGGTGGCGCGGGTCCCCGCCGGAGGCCGGTACGGGGGCAGCCTCGTCCTATTCCTGCAACTGACGCTTGAGGATCTCGACCTCTTCGGCGAGCGCGGTGTCGCTGCCGACCAGGGCCTCGATCTTGCGCACCGCATGCAGGACGGTGGTGTGGTCGCGGCCGCCGAAGCGCCGACCGATTTCCGGCAGCGAGCGCAGGGTCAGGGTCTTGGCGAGATACATCGCCACCTGGCGCGGCCGCACCACATTGGCGGACCGGCGCGAGGACAGGAGGTCGGAGCGGCTGACATTGTACTGCCGCGCCACCACCCGCTGGATGTCCTCGATCTTGACCCGCTTCGGCTCCTGCGGGCGGATCAGGTCGCGCACTTCGCGCTCGGCCATCTCCAGAGTCACCGCATGACCGGTCAGCTTGTTATGGGCGAGCAGGCGGTTGAGCGCGCCTTCGAGATCGCGGCCGTTATGGGTGACGGTGCGGGCGATATACTGCAGCACCGGCGGCGGCACATCGAAGCCCGGATGCATCTGGCGAGCCGCGGTCGCGCGCGCCTTGAGGATTTCGAGCCGCAGCTCTTCACCGCGCGCGCCCATCTCGACGACGAGACCGCCGGCGAGCCGCGAGCGCACGCGGTCGTCGAGGCTTTCCAGATCAGACGGCGGACGATCCGACGCGATCACCACCTGACGGCCTGCATCGATCAGCGCGTTCAGCGTGTGGCAGAACTCGGACTGGGTGTTGCGACCCTGCAGGAACTGCATGTCGTCGATCACCAGCACGCCGATGCCGCGCAGCGACTCCTTGAAGGCGATTGCCGTCTGCGTGCGCAGCGCCGACACGAAGCCGTACATGAACTTCTCGGCGGTGAGATAGAGCACCTTGCGCTCACCGAGCGCATTGCCGGCCCAGGTGATGGCCTGCAACAGGTGCGTCTTGCCGAGGCCGACGCCCGCATGGATGTACAGCGGGTTGAACATCACCGGCTCGCCGCGGCGCGCGGCTGCGACCTGCTTGGCGGCAGCGAGTGCCAGCGTGTTGGACCGGCCGACAACGAAGCTGTCGAAGGTGAGACGCGGATCGAGCGGCGAACCGCCGAGACCTTCATGCGCGCTGGCTTCGCCCAGCATCGTGCGCATATCCGGCGCGCCATTGACCTTGCCGACAATGCCGGGGCGCAGATCAGGAACGTCCGGCTTGACGGTCTTTTGCGGCGGCTGACGCAGCGCCGCGGTGCGCACGGTGAGCTCGATCCGGTTGACCTGCGGGTCTTCCGACTTCCAGCAGGTCAGCACCTTTTCTGCATAATGCGACTGGATCCAGCTTTTCAGAAAGCGGGTCGGCACCGACAGGCGGACGGTTTCTTCCTCCATCCCGTCGAGCTCCATGCGAGCAAACCAGCTTGTGAAAATATCGTCACCGACTTCTGCCCGAAGCCTCCCTTTGACGCGCGACCAACGATCCTCATCCATGCCTGTCATTTTCTGTCTTTCGTTTCTAAAGCTGGTGGAAGCCATCAAGCGTGCGATCAGTTTCCGCGGGAGCACCTCCGGGGCGGCGGGTGAACGGTGATGTGGCGGAGCGTATCCGATGTGGACCGGCATTTGTTCTGCCGCCGATCATAAGCCGGCGCAAGTTCGCTCGGTCGCATGGACGCCCCCTGTCCTGTCGCCGCAAATCGACAGGCCGTGTCTTCGTGGTCTCAAGCTGCGACAAGCAAAACTCTGCGTGCTTGCCGTCGCCTCTCTCCTGTTCGTCTTTCCGCGAGCGGTTGCTCGTAGCCTTTTGCTGCGGCGCCTGGTTCCGTTTGCTCATCAGAGACGTTTTCATCAAACGACGTCTCTTTAGAGGCAATACAACTCCAGCTCATGCGAGATGAGTGCGCCGCGCTCCTTGTGTGGAAGCCTTCGGAAAGTCCGACGCCGTTAGAAATACACGGGTGGCCGGTGCTCGCAACGGCTTTCAAACATGCCGTTGGTGCGTATCGTGCACAGCTTGCGCATGCGACTAAAAGATATCCACCGGGTTCGTCGCAACGCGTTGAATCACTATGCGGATTCAATTTGTCGCACGGCACGCTCGCATTGATGCGCACGATGAAAAATTTTCATCGCCGTATCCGGTTACGCGCTGTTTATCCGATTTTTTCGGGTGGCTCTCCGCGCTATGACGTTAAGTCTCTCTTAATGCGCTGTTTTTTGTGTGCAGAGACGCAGGCTAACCGGCACGTAAAAGACGCGCGAAACGCGCGTTGCTGCAAAACCTGTCCAGCGGAATCTTGTCGCCGTGCCACATATTCCAGCAAGCACGTGACCGATTTACGACAGTTGTGCGCGTGCAATGCATGATGCGCGCGCGCAATGCACGCACGTCATGATCCATGATTGCGGTTGATGATGAAACGACAAAGCCCGGCAAAGCCGGGCTTCATTTCATCTCGTTGTAAGCTGTCAGCCGATGCGTCGCTGCGTTGCACTGTCCATCGCGTTCGGTAGGCGAACGCGATGCGTGACGATCAGCCGAGCTTGGCGATGCTGTGCGACAGACGCGAGACCTTGCGGCTCGCCGTCTTCTTGTGAGCGACACCCTTTTGCGCAGAGCGCATGATGATCGGCTCGGCCTTCTTCAGCGCGGCAGCGGCGGCTTTCTTGTCGCCACCCTTGATCGCTTCTTCGACGTTCCGAATGGCGGAACGCATGCGCGTACGACGCGCCTGATTGACAGCGGTGCGGCGCGCGATAACGCGCGTGGCCTTGCGGGCGGATTTCGTGGTCGCCATGGGTCTCTCGACAGAAATTACGGTGTTGGCGGGGCTTATAGAGAGGCAACCGGGAGGCGTCAACGCCTGCCCGGTTCCTGAAGACGGACGCCCCGATCAGGCCACTTTTTTGGCCCGAACGGCGTCATAACCGGCCACGACCGTCGCCCGGTCCGCCGCCGGGACCGCCGGGAGCGGGGTTTTGGTGCGCGCCAGGGCCGGATCGGCATGGATATGCGCCAGCAGCGCCTTCACGCCGCTGACCAGTTGCTTGCCGTCGAACAGCTTGCGGATCGTCACCGCGTCCGCCAGCGCCGCCTGATCGCCATCGCGCCAGGCACGCGCGCACAGATCCGGATTGAGGTTGGCGGTCGCCGAAATGCAGCCGGCGAACGCGCCGCCGCGCGCTTCGATCAGGCAGGCTTCCGTCGACGGGAACACGGCGAAGTCCGGCGACAGCGCGGCGATGCCGCGCGCATAGGCCATGTCGCCGGAGGAATCCTTCAGGCCGACAATGCGGCCCGCATGCTTGTCGAGCAGACGACGCACCAGCGCCGGATGCCACGGCAGGCCCGACTGCGCCGGGACGTGATAGAGATAAAGCGGGATCGCCGGCTGCGTGGTCGCCGCCGCCAACTCATCGATATAAGCAACCAGGCCGTCGTCCGGCACGCCTTTGTAATAGAACGGCGGCAGCACCAGCGCGCCGCCGAAACCGAGCTGTGCCGCGTGGCGCGTCAGCGCGATCGTGTCCGACACCGCAGCGGTGCCGGTGCCGACCATCAGCCGCTCCATCGGCAGACCGGCCTCGCGATAAGCGGTCATCACTGCCATCCGCTCCTCGCGCGAGAACGACGTCGCCTCGCCGGTGGTGCCGAGCACGTTCAATCCGTCGCAGCCGTTGTCGAGCAGAAAGCGCGCCAGCTTGACGGCACGGGCGGTATCCGGCGTGCCCGCCGCATCGACGGGAGTGGCAATGGCGGCGACAACACCGCGGATCGGCTTTTGAGTCATAGGGGTGCGCTCTTCGTTTTGATGTGGCGCATCGGATCAGGCCGCGCCGCGGGGCGCGTCATCGCGATGACAGATAGCAAGGCAACCCGGCCATCCGGGTTGCCTCATGTATACCGGTGACCGTCCATGCATACAAGACTAGCCGCTGACATTGTAGGCTGCCAGGGCCGCCATATTGACGATCTGGCTGTCATTGGCGCCGAGCGGGACGATCTGCACCGGCCGGTCGAGGCCCACCAGCAACGGGCCGATCACCGTCGCGCCGCCGAGCTCCTGCAGCATCTTGGTGCTGATCGACGCCGAGTGGAACGCCGGCATCACCAGCACATTGGCGGGACCGGACAGGCGGCTGAACGGATAGGCCGCAGCAAGTTCGGGATTGAGCGCCACGTCCGCCGCCATCTCGCCCTCGTATTCGAAATCGACCCTCTTGTGGTCGAGGATCTTCACAGCCTCGATCACCCGCTCCGACCGCTCGCCGGCCGGATGGCCGAAGGTCGAGAATGCCAGCATCGCCAGCCGCGGTTCGTAGCCGAACCGGCGCGCGACATTGGCCGCCTCGATGGCGATCTCCGCGAGATCGTTCTCGTCTGGCATTTCCGTCACGGCGGTATCCGCGACCAGCACGGTGCGGCCGCGCGCGATCACGATCGACAGGCCGATCACGCGATGGCCGGGCTTCGGATCGATCACCCGCTTCACATCATCGAGCGCCACCGAGAAATTGCGCGTCACGCCTGTGACCATGGCGTCGGCATCGCCGAGCGCCACCATGCAGGCGGCGAAGTGATTGCGGTCCTGATTGATCAGGCGCTGGCAATCGCGGATCAGATAGCCTTTGCGCTGCAGCCGCTCGTAGAGATAGTTGGTGTAGCTCGCCGTGCGATGCGACAGCCGGGCATTGGTGATCTCGATGCCGTCGCCAAGCTCGACGCCGGCAGCGCGGGCGTTCTCCCGCACGATGTCCTCGCGGCCGACGATCAACGCGGTGCCGAGCCCCTGATGCACGAAGCTCGCGGCGGCGCGGATCACCTGCTCTTCCTCGCCCTCCGCAAACACCACGCGCTTCGGCGCGCGGCGCAGACGGTTGAACACCTGCTGCAGCACGCTCGCTGCCGGATCGCGGCGCGATTGCAGCGCGTGCCTGTAGGCCTCCATATCGGCGATCGGCTTGCGGGCAACGACGGTCTCCATCGCCGCCTTGGCCACCGCGGGCGGCACCGCCGAAATCAATCGGGGATCAAAGGGGGTCGGGATGATGTAGTCCGGCCCGAATTTCAGCCGCGTGCCGTAGATCGCATTGACCTCGTCGGGCACGTCCTCGCGCGCCAGCGCCGCGAGCGCGCGGGCGGCCGCGATCTTCATCTCCATGTTGATGGCGCTGGCGCGGAC
>JBQCFU010000690.1:0-2602 GCA_051958775.1 Pseudolabrys sp. | reverse complement strand
TGCGCTTGCCGTTGCAGGTGCAGCCGTCGATCATATTCTGGCGATAAACGAAGGCGTTGGGCAGGTCGGTATAGCGCTGGCCGTCGCGCGCCACCGCGTAATCGATGTTGCCGCCGGAAAACACCTTGGTCTCGCTCGCCGGGCAGAACGAAGAGCACGCTTCGGCGGCGCTCATGCCGGGGCGGCTTTGCACCGGGAAGTAGGAGCCATCGCAGGTACGCACGCAGAAACCGCGGGACGAGCCGTTGCTCGGCGCCGCTGCCACGCGTTGGCCGCTGCGTTGTCCGGTGAGGTCGTCGAAGAACCGGGTGACCGGATCGCCGCCGCGCTCCGGTGCGTAAGCCTGCGGCGCGGAAACCTGACGCGGCTCACCACGGAAGGCGCGGCTGATGCCGCCGAACAGCGCCTCGAAAAGACCCTGTGCGGCCGCAGGGCTGGTCATCGCGCCCGTCATCGCCGCGCTGCCGATCGCCACGGCGGCGACGAAGGCGCAAGCTGATCGGAACGGAGCACGCATCACGGACCTCGTAAAACTCCCGGTCCGTCAACGTCCGCCGGATGCAAAAGTTGCATGCCGGCGCTGCCCGGCCGGCAGGCAGCGCGGGCGCAATTTGGCGAAAATGCGTAAATGGCCGGTCAACAACCGCCGGTTGGACGGCATTTGACGGGTCTTCTGGCCTCGATCAGCGGAAAAACACGAACGTGATCAGGACGAACAGCGGCAATAGGATCAATCCGGACCAGATCATGTAACCGAAGAACGACGGCATCGCGACGCCGCCGCGCCGGGCGATAGCGTAGACCATGAAGATCGGTGCGTTGCCGATATAGGAGTTGGCTCCCATGAACACCGCTCCCGCGGAGATCGCCGCCAGCGTTCCGGCGAGCGTGGTCATCAGCACCTGCGGGTCGCCGCCGGCAAGTTCGAAGAACACCAGATAGGTCGGCGCATTGTCGAGGAACGACGACAGCGCGCCGGTCAGCCAGAAATAGGCGATGTTGTTGACGTGCCCGCCGCTGCCGACCAGCGAAACGAGCGGCGCCAGCGCGCCGTTCAGTCCCGCATGCAGGATCGCGATCACCGGCACGATGCAGATGAAGATCGCGACGAACAGCTTGGCGACCTCGACGATCGGCCCCCATTCGAAACCATTGCCCTCGCGGCAATTCTTCGGCGTCAGCCACAGCGACAGTAACGTGGCGATGACGAACACGGCGTCACGAACGAGATCCTGCAGCGGCAGGTCGACCGTATAAAGCGTGAACGTGACGCCGGGCTTCCAATAAGCGCTCATCAGAATCGCGGCGATCACCAGCGCGATCAGCAGCAGGTTGATCTTGCCGTGCAAAGCGAGCGGCGAATCCGGCGTGAAGTCGAACGGATGCTCTTTCCGTTCCTCGCGGCGGTGCAGATACCAATCCATGGCAAAGAACAAGGCGAGCAGGATGCCCACCGACACCAGCATCTCCGGAAGCAGGTGCTGCGGCGTCCAGAAGAAATCGACGCCTTTGAGGAAGCCGACGAACAGCGGCGGGTCGCCGAGCGGCGTCAGTACGCCGCCGATATTCGACACGAGGAAGATGAAGAAGACGATGACGTGCACGTTGTAGACGCGGTCGTCGTTGGCGCGCAGCACCGGGCGGATCAGAACCATGGACGCGCCGGTGGTGCCGATGAAGCTCGCGAGCACGGTGCCGATGCCGAGCAGGATCGTATTGGTCGCCGGCGTGCCGCGCAGATTGCCTTCGAGCCAGATGCCGCCGGCGATGGTGAACAGAGCGAGCAGCAGCAGGATGAACGGCATGTATTCGTGCAGCAGCGCATGCAGCAGCGCATCGGTCGCTGGCGCGGCGCCGGCGAACAGATAGAGCGGGATGATGGTGCAGGCGGCCCAGAACGCGGCGAACTTGCCGTAGTGGTGTTCCCACAGATGCGGATAGAGCAGCGGGCCGGTGGCGATCGACAGCAGCATGCCGGCGAACGGCAGAGCCCAGAGGATCGACATGCCGGCGCCGTTGAGCCCTTCGGCCGCGAAGGCCGGTTGCGGCAGCAAAATGCCGCCGGTCAGGATGGCCAGCGCCAATCGAATCCGCATCACGTGTCCCCTCTGCGTTGGGGGCAAACTCCGACAGCGATGCGGTACGAGTCAAGTTGCGGCGGTCGGTCGCGCAGTCGTCCAATGGCGAATTCACTCTCGGGGCAGAACGCGGCTATGGTGCCAAAGACGAGGGAAGACATGACAGAAGCTGTGGAAGCCCCGGAACTGATCGTCGATCGCTGGTTCAACATCGACCAGCCGTTGACGCTGGCTGCGTTGCGCGGGCGGGTCGTCTTCCTGCATGCGTTCCAGATGCTGTGCCCCGGCTGCGTCAGCCACTGCACGCCCCAGGCACAGAAGGCGCATCAGGTGTTCCAGGCGAGCGGCTTGCAGGTGATCGGCCTGCACACCGTGTTCGAGCATCACGCGGCGATGACGCCGGTGTCGCTCGAAGCCTTCATCCACGAATACAAACTGAGCTTTCCGGTCGCGGTGGATCGCCCGGGCGGTCCCGGGCCGCGGCCGCAGACGAAGCGGGCCTATGCGTTTGAGGGGACGCCGAG
>JBQCFU010000689.1:0-3541 GCA_051958775.1 Pseudolabrys sp. | reverse complement strand
AGGAAGCGTATCGCGTGCTGCGGCCGGGCAGCCGCTTCGTCTGCCTCGAATTCTCGATGCCCGATCTGCCGGGCCTCGACCGGCTCTACGATCTCTATTCCTTCAACGTCATTCCGGCGCTCGGCGGTGTCGTCACCGGCGATCGCGAATCCTATCGCTATCTGGTCGAATCGATCCGCCAGTTTCCGGCGCCGCAGCGTTTTGCCGACATGATCGCCGCGGCCGGTTTCCGCCGCGCATCGTTCACACGCTTGAGCGGCGGCATCGTCTGCATCCATTCGGGCTGGCGCCTGTGATGCGCGCGATCGCCCCGGCAATGATGCACTGACCCATGTTCGGCTCCATCAATCATCTGATCCGGCTCGGCCGTGCCGGTTTCGTGTTCGCGCGCGAAGGCGTGCTGTCGCTCGTCGACCCGCGGCCGCTGCCGATGCCGGCACGTACCGCGCTCGCGATGGCGAAGCTGATCGAACGGCGCGGCGTCAGTGATGGATCGAGCCGGCTCGCCAATGCGCTGACCCGGCTCGGTCCGACCTATGTGAAGCTCGGCCAGTTCCTCGCGACGCGACAGGACGTGGTCGGCGCGACCATCGCCCGCGATCTCGAACGGTTGCAGGACAAGATGCCGCCGTTTCCGCAGGCGGAAGCCGAACGCATCGTCGAGAATGCGCTGGAAGGTCCGATATCCGCGCATTTCGTATCGTTCAGCCCACCAGTTGCCGCCGCCTCGATCGCACACGTGCACCGCGCCGAAATCGAAACGCCGGAAGGCCGCAAATCCGTTGCGGTGAAGGTGCTGCGCCCCGGCATCGAGCATCGCTTTCAAGTTGATCTCGACGCCTTCGCGTTCGCCGCGGCGCAAGCCGAAGCCTGGTCGAGCGAGGCGCAGCGGCTGCGCTTCATCGAGGTCTCGCGCACGCTCGCACGCTCCGTCGCGATGGAAATGGATTTCCGTCTCGAAGCGGCCGCGCTCTCGGAGATGGCGGAGAACACGCGCGAGGACGAAGACTTCCGCGTGCCATCGGTCGACTGGAACCGCACCACGCGCGAGGTGCTGACGCTGGAATGGATCGACGGCACCGCGCTGAACGATCGCGTCACGCTCGCCGAAAAAGGCTTCGACCTGCCGGCGCTCGGCCGCTCCGTCATCCAGAACTTCCTGCGACACGCGCTGCGCGACGGCTTCTTCCATGCCGACATGCATCCCGGCAATCTGCTGGTCGATAATGACGGCCGGTTGATCGCCGTCGACTTCGGCATCATGGGGCGGCTCGGGCCGAAGGAGCGGCTGTTCCTCGCCGAGATCCTGTTCGGCTTCATCACCCGCGACTATCACCGCGTCGCGCAGGTGCATTTCGACGCCGGCTATGTGCCGCCGCATCACTCGGTCGATAATTTCGCGCAGGCGATCCGCGCCATCGGCGAGCCGATCCACAGCCGCACCGCCGAACAGATTTCCATGGCGAAGCTGCTGACCTTGCTGTTTGAAGTGACGGCGCTGTTCGACATGCGCACGCGGCCCGAACTGCTGCTGCTGCAGAAGACCATGGTCGTCGTCGAGGGCGTCGCGCGCACGCTCGACCCGCGCCTTGATATGTGGAGCACGGCCGACCCTGTCGTGCGCGAATGGATGACGCAGCGGCTCGGTCCCGCCGGGCGCCTGCAGAACGCCGCCGAGGGCGCGGGCGAAATCGGCCGGTTCCTCTCGCAAGTGCCGGCGCTGCTGACGCGCGCCGGGCAGATCGCCGACCAGATGGACGAAGCCACCCGCAACGGGCTGGTGCTGGCCCCGGAGACGGTGGCGGCGCTGACCACGGCCGACCGTCGGGCCCGGCGCTGGCAGACTTTGGCCCTGTGGGTGATTGCAGCCCTGCTGGGAGGGCTCCTGATTCTGGCTTTCCGTTGATTGCATTGATTGCACTGCAATCAATTCCGGCCTAAATTTGCCCTATGGGCAGCCTGACGATCCGCAAGCTCGACGAGGCGATGAAGACGCGGCTGCGGCTGCGCGCCGCCCGCAATGGCCGCTCGGTCGAGGATGAGGTCCGCACCATCCTGCGCGAAGCCGCGGAGGATGCGGAACAGCCTCCCGCGGACGTCCCCGCCTCACCGGCGGCTCCTGCCGCCGCCGTGAAGCCTGCCCGCGTGCTGCTGATCATCGGCGGCGGCATCGCCGCCTATAAATCCCTCGACCTGATCCGCCGGCTGCGCGAACGCGGCGTCACGGTGCGCTGCGTACTCACTCGTGCGGGCAGCGAATTCATCACGCCGCTCTCGGTCGGCGCCATCGCCGGCGAGCGGCCCTATACCGACCTGTTCAATCCCGACCACGAGTTCGACGTCGGCCATATCCGGCTCGCGCGCGACACCGATCTCGTCGTGGTGGCGCCGACGACCGCCGATCTGATGGCGAAGATGGCGAACGGTCACGCTGATGATCTTGCCACCGCGGTGCTGCTCGCCACCGACAAGCCGGTCCTGCTGGCACCGGCGATGAATCCGCACATGTGGGCGAACAAGGCGACCCAGCGCAATGTCGCGCAGTTGCAGAAGGACGGGATTGTGCTCGTCGGCCCGGGTGAAGGCGAGATGGCCGAGCGTGGCGAGCGCGGCCGCGGCCGCATGGCCGAACCGCTGGAGATCGCCGCGCGCGTCACGGCGCTGCTGACGCCACGGGAGAAATCACTCGCCGGCTATCGCGTGCTGATCACATCCGGCCCGACCCACGAGCCCATCGATCCGGTGCGCTATATCGCCAACCGCTCGTCCGGCAAACAGGGGCATGCGATTGCCGCCGCCGCTGCGGCTGCCGGTGCGGACGTGACGCTGATCAGCGGTCCGGTCACCATCGCCGATCCGCAAGGCGTGAATGTCGTGCATGTGGAATCCGCGCGCGAGATGCTTGCCGCCGTGGAGAAAGCAATACCCGTGGACATTGCGATTTTCGCCGCTGCCGTCGCCGACTGGCGTGTCGCGCGCGACAGCGAGCAGAAGATCAAGAAGCAGGCGGGCAGCGCGGCACCGGAACTGCCGCTGACGGAAAATCCCGATATCCTTGCCACCGTCTCCAAGCTGCCGCCATCGCGCCGTCCGCCGCTTGTCATCGGCTTCGCCGCCGAGACCGAGCACGTGGAGCGGCACGCGCGTGAGAAGCTCGCACGCAAGGGCTGCGACTGGATCGTCGCCAATGACGTGTCGCCGGCAACAGGCATCATGGGCGGTGACAGCAACACCGTTCACCTCATCAGCGCGACCGGTGTCGAACACTGGCCGCCGCAATCGAAGGACGCCGTCGCGCAGATGCTGATCGAGCACATTGCGCAGGCCATGACCAAAAACACAGCGAGTGCGAAAGACAAATCATGAGCGAGATTCCGCTGCACATCATGCGACTGCCGCACGGCGCCGATCTGCCGTTGCCAGCTTATCAAACCGCTGATGCGGCCGGCCTCGACCTGATGGCGGCCGTCGATGCTCCGCTGGAACTGGCGCCGGGCGCGACGGCCATGGTGCCGACCGGTCTCATCATCGCGGTACCGCC
>JBQCFU010000688.1:0-2189 GCA_051958775.1 Pseudolabrys sp. | reverse complement strand
ATTCCGGCAGAGTTGTCATGGACGACAACGCCATCAGCAGCGTGTGCCCATCCGGTTCCGCACGCGCCACATAGGCGTTGCCGAGCAGGCCCGCGGCGCCGGCCTTGTTGTCTATAATCACCGACTTGCCCAGGATTTCCTGCATCGCTTGCGCGACCGGACGTGCCGCCGTGTCAGCCGCGCCGCCCGGCGGAAAGGCGACGACAATGGTGATGTTGCGCGTCGGCCAGCTTTGTGCGCGGGCGATGCCGCCGAGCGTCGAGATGAAGGGCGCCGCCACGGCGCCTTTCAGCAAACTACGTCGATCCATAGCCAGAACTCCCTGATGAGCGTTTCCTCTGGTCCGGCGCTTTTGGCCGGTAATCGTTATTCAGCGGCGGCGCGAGCCTGATCGAGCGCAGCGACCGGATTGCGAAGCGTACCGATCCCTTCGATCTCGCACTCGACCACGTCGCCCGGCAGGCAATAGCGCAAAGCGGGCACGAGACCCGGCGGGGTGTGGCCCTTGCCGCCGAGTTCCTTGTCGTTCGACCAGGCGGTGCCGGCCGGCGTGCCAGTGATGATCACCATGCCCGGCTGCAGCGTGAAATTGCGCGAGAAGAAATGGATCAGGTCGGCACACGACCAGATCATGTTGGCCGTCGTGCTCGACTGCCGCAGCTCGCCGTTGATGCGCGAGCGCACGGCCAGCTTCTGCGGGTCCGCGATTTCATCGGCCGTGACGATGCAGGGGCCGAGCGGCGCGCTGGAATCGAACGCCTTGCCGCTGCCGAGTTCGTACCAGGTCAGCCCTTCCGGCGTACGCCGCACCTGCCGATCGCGGGCGGTGACGTCGTTGATGATCGTGTAGCCGAACACGTGCTTGAGCGCGTCCTCGGTGCGGATGAAGCGGCCGGGCTTGCCGATCACGACCGCCAGTTCTGTCTCGCAGTCAATCTTCTTGGAGAAGCGCTCGTCGAACAGCACCGGCTCGTCCGGTCCGACCACGCAGTCTGCGGTCTTGACGAAGAACTCGGGCTCCTTGCCGCTGATCGGCGTATTGGCTTTTTCGGCATTGTGGTCGTGGTAGTTGCTGCCACTGCACAGGATGGTCGAGGGACGGATTGGGGCCGAGAGTGAAACCTGGTCCAGCGCCAGGGTGGCGTCGGCAGGCTTGCGGGCCAGAATGTCCCGAGCCGCCTTGAGCGCCCGGTCGCCACCCTTGATGATGGCCAGCGCGCTCGCGAACAGGGCCGGATCGCCGCCGGCGCGCAGCGGATCGATCACCGAAGCCCCCGCCATGAAGCCCAACCGTTCCTCACCTGAAGCCCGGAAAGTCACAAGTTTCATCGTTTTTCCATCCTGTTGGGCGGACCGGAGCAATGGTCCGCCGCTCTCCCCACCTAATCCGAAGCATATAAGGCCGGCTGACGCTGACAACTCGGTCGTGGCCGGGAGCTGCTCTCCAATCGGGCCGCCTTGATCTTGCCGCCGGTTGCAGGTAGCCCCCTGCCCGGAACAACCTTTTGACCCCGATGCCCACCACAGACACCACGAAAGACGGCGCGGCGCCGAAAGTGAGCTTTGTCTCGCTCGGCTGCCCCAAGGCGCTGGTCGACAGCGAACGGATCATCACCCGGCTGCGTGCCGAGGGCTACGAACTGGTGCGCGAGCATCCGGGCGCCGACCTGGTCATCGTCAACACCTGTGGCTTCCTCGACAGCGCCAAGGAAGAGTCGCTCGCCGCGATCGGCGATGCGCTCAACGAGAACGGCAAGGTGATTGTCACCGGCTGCATGGGCGCCGAGCCCGAGCAGATCGCTGACAAGTATCCTGACGTGCTCTCGATCACCGGTCCGCAGCAATACGAAAGCGTGCTGGACGCCGTGCATCGCGCCGCGCCGCCACGCCACGATCCGTTCCTCGATCTGGTGCCACCGGAAGGCATCAAGCTGACGCCGCGGCACTACGCTTATCTGAAGATTTCCGAGGGCTGCAACAACCGCTGCTCGTTCTGCATCATCCCGAAGCTGCGCGGCGATCTGGCGTCGCGCCCGGCAAACGACGTGCTGCGCGAGGCGGAGCGGCTGGTCGGCGCCGGCGTGAAGGAACTGCTGGTCATTTCACAGGATACGTCGGCTTATGGTGTCGACCTCAAATATGCGGCAAGTCCCTGGAAGGACCGCGAGGTGCGCGCGAAGTTCGTCGAT
>JBQCFU010000687.1:0-4535 GCA_051958775.1 Pseudolabrys sp. | reverse complement strand
CAAGATCAAATACCGCTGGATCGCGACTGACGAGGACGGCAATCAGACCACCAAGTGGTATGACACGACGCCGGGCCGCGTCATGCTCGGTCAGGTGCTGCCGCACAACCGCAAGGTTCCGTTCGACGTCGTCAACAAGCTCATGACGAAGCGCGAAATCTCCGGGATGATCGACCACGTCTATCGTCACTGCGGCCAGAAGGACACGGTGATCTTCTGCGATCGCATCATGGCGCTCGGCTTCTACCACGCGTTCCGCGCCGGCATTTCGTTCGGCAAGGACGACATGGTGGTGCCCGGCTCGAAGTGGAACACGGTCGAGAAGACCCGGACCATGGCTCAGGAGTTCGAGCAGCAGTACAACGACGGCCTCATCACCCAGGGCGAAAAGTACAACAAGGTGGTGGACGCCAGGTCGAAGTGCACCGAGACCATCGCCGAAGCGATGAAGCCGGAGAACCAGAAGCCGAAGAAGCTTCACGATGGCCGCGAGGCGCAGGTCAACTCGATCTACATGATGGCGCACTCCGGTGCGCGTGGTTCGCCGGCGCAGATGCGCCAGCTCGCCGGCATGCGCGGCCTGATGGCCAAGCCGTCCGGTGAGATCATCGAGAGCCCGATCATCTCGAACTTCAAGGAAGGCCTCTCGGTTCTCGAATACTTCAACTCGACCCACGGCGCCCGTAAGGGCCTCGCGGACACCGCGTTGAAGACCGCGAACTCGGGTTACCTGACGCGGCGTCTCGTCGACGTGGCGCAGGACTGCATCATCACGTCGGAAGACTGCGGCACCGATGAGGGCATCAATGTTCGCGCCATCATCGACGCGGGCACGGTGGTTGCTTCGCTCGGCGTGCGCATCCTTGGCCGTACGGCCCAGGAAGATGTGCGCGATCCGGCGACCAACCGCGTGATCGCTGCGAAGGGCACGCTGCTCGACGAGCGTCTGGTGGACGAGATCACCAAGGCGGGCGTGCAGGAGTTGCGCATCCGTTCGGTGCTCACCTGCGAATCGACCAACGGCGTGTGCGGCTCTTGCTACGGGCGCGATCTTGCCCGCGGCACCCCGGTCAATATGGGCGAAGCGGTGGGCGTCATCGCCGCTCAGTCGATCGGCGAGCCGGGCACCCAGCTCACGATGCGTACGTTCCACATCGGCGGCGCGGCGCAGATCAACGAGCAGTCGTTCATCGAGTCGAACTTCGACGGTACGGTCCGGTTCAAGGGCAGCTCCGCGAAGAACTCGGAGAACGAGACCGTCGCGATGGTCCGCAACATGGTGGTCTCCGTGCTCGATGCCGACGGCACCGAACGCGCCCATCACCGCATCCCGTACGGCGCGCGCCTGAAGGTCGCCGATGGCGACAAGATCAAGCGTGGCCAGCGTATCGCCGAGTGGGATCCTTACAGCCGTCCGGTCCTCACCGAAGTCGAGGGCGAGATCGGCTTCGAGGACATGGTCGAAGGCCAGTCGTTGTCGGAAACGGTCGACGAGGCCACCGGCATTGCCAAGCGCGTCGTCACCGAGTGGCGCACGGGCTCGGGCAAGAACCAGATCGATCTGCGGCCCTCGGTTGTCATCAAGGGCAAGGACGGCAAGGTGATCAAGCTGGCGCGTGGTGGTGACGCCCGTTACCAGCTCTCGGTCGACTCGATCCTTTCGGTCGAACCGGGTGCCCATGTGAAGGCCGGCGACGTGCTGGCCCGTATCTCGACTGAAGGCGCCAAGACGCGCGACATCACCGGCGGTCTGCCGCGGGTGGCGGAGCTGTTCGAGGCGCGGCGGCCGAAGGATGCGGCGGTCATCGCCGAAATCGGCGGCACCGTGCGCTTCGGGAAGGACTACAAGAACAAGCGGCGCCTCTCGATCGAACCGGCCGACAAGACCGAGGAGCCGCGCGAGTATCTGATCCCGAAGGGCAAGCACATCCATCTTCAGGATGGCGACGTCATCGAGAAGGGCGATTACATCGTCGAGGGCAATCCTGCTCCGCACGACATTCTCGCCGTCAAGGGCGTCGAGGAACTGGCGAACTTCCTGCTCAACGAAATTCAGGAGGTCTACCGGCTCCAGGGCGTGCACATCAACGACAAGCACATCGAAGTGATTGTCCGGCAGATGCTGCAGAAGGTGGAGATCAACGATGCGGGCGAGAGCGAGCTGATCACCGGCGAGCAGATCGACAAGATCGAGCTCGACGCGCTCAACGAGAAGCTCGTGGACGAGGGCAAGAAGCCTGCGTCCGGCACCCCGGTGCTGCTTGGCATCACCAAGGCCTCGCTGCAGACCCGCTCGTTCATCTCGGCGGCGTCGTTCCAGGAGACCACGCGCGTCCTCACCGAAGCCGCCGTCAACGGCAAGGTGGATTCGCTCGACGGCCTCAAGGAGAACGTCATCGTCGGCCGCCTGATCCCGGCGGGTACCGGCGCGATGATGAACCGGCTGCGCGAAGTTGCCGGCAAGCGCGATCGTCTCATTCTCTCCGAGCGGGAGAAGGACGCGGCGTTGCAGGCTCAGCAGCAGCAGCCGATGGAGCAGCCGCAGCCTGAAGCCGCCGCGCTTCCGGCTCCGACTCCGGCAGCCGAGTAAAT
The DNA here is from genome assembly GCA_051958775.1 of Pseudolabrys sp. Lineage (GTDB taxonomy): Bacteria > Pseudomonadota > Alphaproteobacteria > Rhizobiales > Xanthobacteraceae > Pseudolabrys. The sequence goes on along the minus strand of JBQCFU010000687.1, from coordinate 1,943 downwards.
CGAATCGGCCAACGGCCGACTCGAAGCGACATTGGAGAGGCCGCCCGCGAGGGCGGCCTTTCTGCTGAAGGGGAGGTCATTGGCTGACGGCCGTCGAGAAGAGGGGCGCCGAAGCGCGGCGCGGCCACCCGAAGTGAGCATCGGAGTGCTCTTACGCACGCCGGAGTTGCAGTTTGTGCCTTGATCTCTATCTCAGGTAGGTATTTTGGGTGGCCTGAGGTTCAAAATATCGGCTTCTCACCGCGAGGAGCAGGGATGGGCGGAGGTGCCGGAAACGCCGATTTTCCGCGGCCTTTCCAGCTTGACACCCCCGGAATCGATGCTAAAACGCCCCGACTTTTTCGGCAGGCGGTGAGTTTCGCCAATCGGAACGGCCGTATCGATCAAGTCCTTGGGAAAGCTAGCTTTTCCGAAATTTGACCGGTACCCCTGGCCTCGACGAAGGAAACTCAAACGCTGCCGCTGACACCTTGTCAGGTTTGAGGCTGCGCTCGCGGCGCCTTTGGCGCAACGAGTGCTGAACACCGAGGGATCGCCCTTCCGCATCGTGCGGATGGCGCGATTTCGTTTTGCGCGTGGATTTTCCGCGCGTGAGAGAGCACTGGGCAATAGCCCTAAAAGGGCAAAGAGGGTTCGAGGCGTATGCCAACCGTCAACCAACTGATCCGCAAGCCGCGCCGCCCTGAGGCGGTCCGTAATCGCGTTCCGGCCTTGCAGAATTCTCCGCAGAAGCGTGGCGTCTGCACCCGCGTCTACACGACGACGCCGAAGAAGCCGAACTCCGCGCTCCGCAAGGTCGCGAAGGTGCGCCTGACGAACGGCTTCGAGGTGATCGGTTACATTCCGGGTGAAGGTCACAACCTTCAGGAGCACTCGGTGGTGATGATCCGTGGCGGCCGCGTCAAGGACCTTCCCGGCGTGCGCTACCACATCCTCCGTGGCGTGCTCGACACCCAGGGCGTCAAGAACCGCAAGCAGCGCCGTTCCAAGTATGGCGCCAAGCGCCCGAAGTAAGGATCGATAGCCATGTCCCGTCGTCACGCCGCAGAAAAGCGCGAAGTCATTCCGGATCCGAAGTTCGGCAACGCCGTTGTTTCGAAGTTCATGAATGCCGTCATGTACGACGGCAAGAAGTCGGTCGCCGAAAACATCGTCTACGGCGCGCTTGAGATCATCGAGAACAAGACCAAGCAGAACCCGCTCAACGTGTTCCAGACGGCGCTCGATAACGTGATGCCGTCGATCGAGGTTCGCTCCCGCCGCGTCGGTGGTGCGACCTATCAGGTGCCGGTCGAAGTCCGCACCTCGCGGCGCCAGGCGCTCGGCATCCGCTGGATCATTTCGGCGGCGCGCGATCGCAACGAAAAGACGATGACAGAGCGGCTGTCGGCAGAGTTGCTCGATGCGTCGAATAGCAGGGGGAATGCCGTCAAGAAGCGCGAAGACACGCACAAGATGGCGGAAGCCAATCGCGCGTTCTCGCATTACCGCTGGTAACGGTCGACCGGCCAGCCAACAGGACATTCTTCAATGCCCCGCAGTCATAAAATCGAGGACTACCGCAACTTCGGCATCATGGCCCACATTGATGCCGGCAAGACGACGACGACCGAGCGGATCCTCTACTACACCGGTAAGAGCCACAAGATCGGCGAAGTGCACGAAGGTGCCGCGACGATGGACTGGATGGAGCAGGAGCAGGAGCGTGGCATCACGATCACGTCCGCTGCGACCACTGCCATCTGGAACGGCAAGCGTCTGAACATCATCGACACCCCCGGCCACGTCGACTTCACCATCGAAGTCGAGCGTTCGCTGCGCGTGCTCGACGGCGCCGTGTGCGTGCTCGACTCGAACCAGGGCGTTGAGCCGCAGACCGAGACGGTCTGGCGTCAGGGCGACAAGTACAAGGTTCCGCGCATCGTCTTCTGCAACAAGATGGA
>JBQCFU010000686.1:0-4561 GCA_051958775.1 Pseudolabrys sp. | reverse complement strand
ATACCGCGCCATGTTGCGCCGTCTGGTCGTGATCCAGGGCGATACCGAGCCGGCGTCCGTCGAGCAGCAGCGCCATCTCGGCAAGACCGCGCCCTCGCTCTATGACCTGCGCAATCTGTTCCAGGTCAATGTCGAGGAAGGCCGCCATCTCTGGGCGATGGTCTATCTCCTGCAGAAATATTTCGGTCGCGACGGCCGCGAGGAGGCGGACGAGTTGCTGCGCCGCCGCTCCGGCTCGGAAGACTCGCCGCGCATGCTCGGCGCGTTCAACGAAGCGACGCCGGACTGGCTGTCGTTCTTCATGTTCACCTACTTCACCGATCGCGACGGCAAGATGCAGCTGCATAGCCTCGCGCAGTCCGGCTTCGATCCGCTGTCGCGCACCTGCCGCTTCATGCTGACCGAGGAAGCGCACCACATGTTCGTCGGCGAGACCGGCATCACCCGCGTGGTGCAGCGGACCTGCGACGCGATGAAGGACGCCGGCATTGACGATCCCTATGCGATCGATAAGGTGCGGGCGCTCGGTGTCATCGACCTGCCGACGATCCAGAAGAAGCTGAACCTGCACTATTCGCTGTCGCTTGATCTGTTCGGTTCGGAGGTGTCGACCAACGCCGCCAACGCCTTCAACAACGGTTTGAAGGGTCGCTATCAGGAAACCAAGATCGACGACGACCACCGGCTCGAAAGCGCGACCTATCCGGTGCTTAAGTTCGTCGATGGCCAGATCAAGCTGGTCGACGAGCCGGCGCTGACCGCGCTGAACATGCGCCTGCGCGACGACTACACGCAGGATTGCGCCAAGGGCCTGCTGCGCTGGAACAAGGTGATCTCCACCGCGGGCATCACGTTTGAACTGAAGTTGCCGCATTCCGCGTTCCATCGCCAGATCGGCGAGTTCAAGGACGTGCATGTCAGCCCGGAGGGCGTGATCGTCGATGATGCGACCTGGGCGAAGAAGCGCAATGAGTGGCTGCCGTCGACGGCGGATGGCGATTTCATCGCCTCGTTTATGAAGCCGGTGGCGGAGCCGGGCAAATATGCCGGCTGGATCTCGGCGCCCAAGGTCGGGATCGACAACAAGCCGGGCGACTTCGAATACGTGAAGATCGATACCTGATCGCGCTATATCTTGGTCCGTCATCCTGAGGTACCCGGCGCCGGGCCTCGAAGGATGAACTGCCGCGCTATTACAACAGGGGCCGTCGCCCTTCGAGGCCATCGCTGTGCGATGGCACCTCAGGGTGACGGTGAAGGGATGTCGCTTGGGGGCGTTTGTCTACATACTACGCTGTCGCGATGACTCTTTTTACGTCGGATGTGCCACAGGCGATGATCTGACGCGCCGGATTGCCGAGCATCAGTCGGGCGCTTATCAGGGATACACGTCTCTGCGCCGGCCTGTGACATTGGTATGGTCACAATATTTTCCGCAGATTACTGACGCAATCGCGGTCGAGCGCCAAATCAAAGGTTGGAGCCGCAGTAAGAAGCAAGCGTTGGTGAACGGTGATTGGATACTGCTTCAGCAGCTCGCCAAGAGGCGTGGTGGTAAGAAGCTTCCCGACCCGTCATCCTGAGGCGCGAGCGTAGCGAGCCTCGAAGGATGAACGGTCGATCTGTTGCAGCGGGGCCGTCACCCTTCGAGGCTCGACCTTGCAGTTGGGAACCTCAAGGTGCCGGCGCAACATCGTAACAGGGTGACGCTGCAATATCGCAGCTTAACAAAAAGGCCGGGCAATGCCCGGCCTTTTCGCGATCCGTCTCGAGGCTTCTACTCTGTCGCGATTACTCCGCCGCCTTGCGGGCGCCGCTGCTCATGTCGGAGAGGAGATGCTCCATCGCCGCCTGAGCGCCGCCCTTCTTGATCGGCACGCCGGCCATCTGCAAGGCGAGTTCGGTCGCGCCAAGCGCGCCGATCATCGAGGTCTCGTTGACGTCGCCAAGATGGCCGATGCGGAACATCTTGCCGGCGAAGCGGCCGAAGCTCGCGCCATAAGAGATGTTGAAGTTCTCCAAGGCGAGCGCGCGGAACGCATCGGCGTCGTGGCCGTCCGGCAGCAGAACCGCGGTAAGCGTCGGCGAATAGCACTTCGGGTCCTGACAGATGATCTCGAGACCCCAATGTTTCACCGCGCGGCGGGTGGCTTCGGCGAGCCGGTTGTGGCGCGCGAATACGTTGTCGAGGCCTTCCTCGTGCAGCATCGCGATGCCTTCGTTGAGGCCAAACAGCATCAGCGTTCCCGGCGTATAGGGGAAGTAGCCGGACTTGTTCATGTTCAGCATGTCGTCCCAGGAGAAGAACGATTTCGGCAGCTTCGAGGTCTTGCTGGCCTCCAGCGCCTTCGGGCTGAGGGCATTGAACGACATGCCGGGTGGCAGCATCAGGCCCTTCTGCGCGCCGCCGACGGCGACGTCGACGCCCCATTCGTCATGGCGGTAATCGGCCGAGGCGAGCGAGGAAATGGTGTCGACCAGCAGCAGCGCCGGATGGCCGGCCGCGTCGATGGCCTTGCGCACGCCGGCGATGTCGGAGAGCGCGCCGGTCGAGGTTTCGTTGTGCAGCACGCAGACGGCCTTGATCTCCTTGTTCTTGTCGGCGCGCAGGCGTTTCTCGACTTCGTTGGGATCGACGCCGTGCCGCCAGTCGGTCTCGATGACTTCCGGCTTGAGACCGAGCTTCTCCGCCATCTTCTTCCACAGCAGGCCAAACTGTCCGGTTTCGACCGTCAGCACCTTGTCGCCCGGCGACAGCGTGTTGGTGAGCGCGGCTTCCCACGCGCCGGTGCCGGTCGCGGTGAAGATGATCACCGGATGCGCGGTCTTGAAGATGGTCTTGATGCCTTCGAGCGCCTTCTTCGTCACCTTGGCGAATTCGGGGCCGCGATGATCAATCATCGGCTGGTCGATCGCACGCAAGACGCGATCCGGTACCGGCGTCGGGCCGGGAATATGCAGCGCATGGCGCCCAACGGCGCGCGACGAGTTCTTCACCATGGAATTTCGCTCCTGAAACGCAGCTTTCGGGGACACCGTGCGGGCATGTGCCCTTCGACCCAATCTTTGGACCGCTTCTGGGCCGGCGAAACTTCGCTCCGGCCCGGTGCTTGGTGGCGATGAACTATGAATGATACATTGTGGTCAAGGGATTTTCGGCGGATTTCGTCTTTGGGAGCAGACCGTTGCGGCCCCCGCCTATGCAGTCGACGTCATAAGAGGCGGCAGTGCCAGTGGTTCGACCAGTTTTTGAACGGCAGCTCAACGCGGCGCTGGCTGATGGTGCGGCGTTTGATGACTTCACGCGCGGCCGTTACGCCACTGACGCATCCCATTACCAGATCATGCCGATCGGTGTGATCACACCGCGCTCGATTGAAGAAGCCAACCGGGCGATTGATGTTGCCGCTGAAAATAGCGTGAGCGTCACCGCGCGCGGCGGCGGAACGTCGCAATGCGGGCAGACCATCAACGAGACGCTGATCATCGATTGTTCCCGCCACCTGAACCGGTTGATCGATCTCGATGTGACTGCGCGGCGTTGCACGGTCGAACCGGGCATGGTGCTCGATGAGCTCAACCGCCAGCTCAAGCCGCACGGGTTGTGGTTTCCGGTCGATATCTCGACCGGCTCCCGCGCCACCATCGGCGGCATGTCGGCCAACAATTCCTGCGGCGCGCGCTCGCTGCGGTTCGGCACCATGCGCGACAACGTGCTCGGTCTCGAGGCGCGGCTGGCGGATGGCACGCATGCGCGGTTCGGCCGGATCGACGCCGATCTGTCGCAACTCGCCGATACGCCAAAGGCACAGGCACTGGCACGCGATCTGCTGGCGATCGGCTCTCGCGAAGCGGACGAGATCGCCGCGCGCTTTCCCAAGGTGCAGCGCCGCGTCGGCGGCTACAATCTCGATGCGCTGGTGCCGGGCAACAACGATGCCAATCTCGCGCATGTGCTTACGGGCAGCGAAGGCACGCTCGCCTTCTTCAACCAGATCGAGTTGAAGCTGTCGCCGGTGCTCGGCCGCCGTGCGGTCGGCGCCTGCCATTTCGGATCGTTCTATGCGGCGATGGCGTCGGCGCAGCATCTGGTGTGGCTGCAGCCGATCGGCGTCGAACTGATCGACCGCACGATGATCGAGCTGGCCTGGGAAATCCCGCTGTTCCGGCCGACGCTGGAGCAGTTCGTCCGCCACAACGGCAATGCTGCGCCGGAAGCGATCCTGCTGGTCGAGTTCGGCGAAGCGGATCAGGACGAGAATGTCCGGCGGCTCGCGCAACTGCATCAGGTGATGGGCGATCTCGGTTTCGGCTGGGACAGGACCGGCAAGCATTGGGGCGGCGTGGTCGATGTGCTCGACGCGTCATTGCAGGCGGCGATTACCGAGGTGCGCACGTCCGGCCTCACCATCATGATGTCGATGAAGGATGCGGGAAAGCCGGTCTCCTTCGTCGAGGATTGCGCGGTGCCGCTGGAGCATCTGGCCGACTACACCGCCCGCCTCACCGAAGTGTTCGAGAAAAACGGCACCAGCGGCACATGGTACGCGCATGCCTCGGT
>JBQCFU010000685.1:0-3458 GCA_051958775.1 Pseudolabrys sp. | reverse complement strand
CGCGACGCATTGGGATGCGCTCGGCCACGTGTTCTACGAGGACAAGGCCTATAACGGCCATGACGCCAAGCTGATCGACTCGCGCGGCCTCTCGGTGCTCGGCATCGAGCATTCCAAGAGCAAGATGGTCGGCCGCGGCGTGCTGCTCGACATCGCCCGCTTCCGCGGCGTGCCGTGGTTGAAGGACGGCGAAGGCATCGGCAACGACGAACTCGACGCCTGCGCCAAAAAACAGGGCGTCAGCATCGGCCGCGGCGACTTCGTCATCCTCCGCACCGGCCAGATGGAGCGCTGCCTCGAAGAAAAACAGTGGGGCGGATACGCCGGCGGCGACGCGCCGGGCGTGAAGTTCGAGAACTGCTACTGGTGTCAGGAGAAGGAAGTCGCCGCGATCTGCTCCGACACCTGGGGCGTCGAGGTGCGGCCGAACGAGACCACCGAAGCCAATCAGCCGTGGCACTGGGTGGTCATTCCCGCCATGGGTCTGTGCATGGGCGAGATGTTCTATGTGAAGGAGCTGGCGGAAGACTGCGCCAGGGACGGCGTCTACGAATTTTTCTTCTGCGGCCCGCCGCTGATTATCACCGGCGGCACCGGCTCGCCGATCAATCCGCAGGCTATCAAATAACGCGCAGCGCAGAACGCGACGCTTCGCCTTTCGACACGGTCCGGTTTTCGGCTAAGAGACGGGTCGCGGGCGCTGCCTGCGCACCCTTCCTCTGATGACGAGTCCTCCATGGTCACCCCTGCGCTTCCCTCCACACCCTCGTTCCGCCTCGACGGCAAGCGCGCGCTGATCACCGGCGGCGGGCGCGGCATCGGCCTTGCCGCTGCGAGCGCGCTTGCCGAGGCCGGCGCGCATGTGACGCTGGCGGGCCGCAATGTGGACGATCTCGAAGATGCGTCGCTGGCGTTGTGTCACCGCGGCGCGGCCTGCGCGACCCTGCCGCTCGATATCCGCGACACTGCGGCGATGCGCAAGGCGCTTGCCGCCGTCGAGCCGTTCGACGTTCTCGTCAACAATGCCGGCGCCAACCGGCCCGGACCGTTTCTCGATGCCAGCGAAGACGACTTCGATTTCGTGATGTCGCTGAACGTCCGCGCCGCATTCTTCGTCGCGCAGACGGTGACGCGCGGCATGATCGAAAGCGCCCGCCGCGGCAGCATCATCAATCTCTCGTCGCAGCTCGGGCATATCGGCGCGGCCAACCGCACGATCTACGCCGCGAGCAAGCATGCGGTCGAAGGCTTGACCAAAACCATGGCGATCGACCTTGCGCCGCACGGCATCCGCGTCAATGCGCTGGCGCCGACCTTCATCGAAACGCCGATGACGCGGCCTTATCTCAACGATCCCGCCGTTCGCGCATCGATCGCCAGCCGCATCAAGCTCGGCCGCGTCGGCCAGCCGGAAGATCTCACCGGCGCGGTCCTGTTCCTGGCAAGCGATGCGTCGGCGCTGATGACCGGCGCCTCGCTGGTGATCGACGGCGGCTGGACCGCGGGCTGAGACTCAGCGCCGGCTGAGCGCCGCATTGACCTTCGGCATCACCTGCTCGGCCATCAGGATCATCGAGCGGCGGCCAAGGTCGCGATCGGCCCAGTCCTTGCCTGCGTAAAGCAGCGTACCGAACTCGCCCACCGTCTCCTGATATTTGATCAGTTCGTCGGCGACCTTGTCCGGCGTGCCGTAGGTGATGAGCTGATCGCAGACGGAATCGAGCGTCACCTCCTCATCCGGCTGATCGCGCCGTGTCTTGAACAACTCGATGCGGCCGTTCATCATCAGCTTGGTGAAAAGCTGGGTGGAGTAGTAGCGATAAGGCCCTTTCGGATCGGTCGCATAGGCGTTAGCCGTCGTCTCGTCGTCGGCCACGAAGATGCTCCGCGCGACACGCCAGTTCGCCGGATCGGCCGGGCGACCGACCCGCTCGCAGCCTTCCTTGTATTTCGGCCAATGGCTCTTCACCCATTGCGGCATCAGGAAGTTGGCCGAGATCGGATCCCAGCCTCGCGCGGCCGCTTCGGTGACACCCTTGGAAAACGGTGCGACGGCGGTGACGACGATCGGCGGGTGCGGCCGCTGCAGCGGCTTGGCAACAAAGCCCTGCCCCAGCTCCGGAATGAATTGCCGCGCGACGCTGATGTCCCAGAACTTGCCCTTGAGATTGTAAGGCGGCTCGCCGGACCAGATCGCCAGCACCTGATTGATCGCTTCGAGGAACATCGCGTTGCGATCGGCATCGAGATTGCCGAAGATTTCCGCATCCGACAGCAAACCGCCGGGACTGATGCCGAACAGAAAGCGGCCATCGAGCATGTGATCGAGCATCGCGATCTGTGCCGCCACCGCTGCGGGATGCGCGTTCGGCAGATTGACCGTGCCGGTGCCGAGCTTGATCGACCTGGTCGCGTCGACGAGGCTGGCGATGAACATCGCACAAGAGGTGATGTTCTCGGCGCGGTCGGTGATGTGCTCGCCGACATAGCCTTCGGTGAAGCCCAGCTCGTCGGCAAGGATGAAAGCCTCGCGATCCTCGCGCAGCGACTTGCGCCACTCCTTCTCCAGCGGATGGATGGGCATGGTGAAGAAGCCGAGTTTCATCGTCGAACCAGATTCCTTTGACGTGGGCGGTTTCTCCGCCGGCTGGCCAGCCTAGCCGCAGGCTCGCCGCTTTCGAAATAATATATTACGGTCCTGTAGATTATTTTTTCTAATGGTGCCGCCATGAGGGACATCTCGCTGCGCAGCATCCGCGCGGTCATCGCCGCATGTGAGGAGGCGTCCTTCACCAAGGCCGCGGAGCGCGAGCACGCTACGCAGTCCGGCATCTCGCAGCATGTCGCGGCAGCCGAACGCGCGCTCGGCGTGCGTCTGTTCGAGCGCAAGGGCGGCCGCGTCGTGCCGACGGCGGCCGGGCAGCGCTATTACCGGCAATGTGTCGCCGCCGTCAGCGCGCTCGACCAAGCGGCGGAACAGGCGCAGCCCCAGGCTGTCGCCGGCCCGCTGCGCGTCGGCCTGATGCCGTCCTTCACCCGCGCTGTGGTCGCGCCCGTGATGGAAGAGTTTGTTCCACGTTATCCGGATGTGCAATTACACATCGTCGAGGGTTACAGCCATCTGCTCACCGAAATGGTGCGCGACGGCGATCTCGATTTCGCGGTCGTCCCGGCGTTCGAGGGAATGACCGGCGTGAGCGCGCGGCTGCTGACCCATGACCGGGAGATGGTGCTGTCGGGACCGAAGCGCGGGATCGCACCGCTATCGCCGGTGCGACTGCGCGACCTCGGCCCGCTCAAGATCGTCGTGCCCGGCGCCAACAATACGCGCCGGCGCATCCTTGAGACTTATTTCCAGACCCACGATATCGACATCGCGGCACGGCTCGAAATCTATGCGATGATCGCCACGCTGGAATTTGTCGCCTGCACCGACTGGATCACCATCCTGCCGAGCG
>JBQCFU010000684.1:0-4933 GCA_051958775.1 Pseudolabrys sp. | reverse complement strand
CGTCCCGTGGGTGCGGACCACGGGCAACGGCGCCGGCGCGGTCTGCATCTGCGTATAGGGCCACCAGACATGGCCGCGCCCGGCCGTGAGCCAGTCGGGATCGCGATTTCCGTTCCTCGGCATCATTGGCCCTTCCCTTCGCCGGCCGTAGCAGGCATTTTCCCGGCAATGCCACACCCCGACGCCCCCGACAACCGCGCCCCGCACCAGACGCTCGATGCTTACGCGCGAGACAAGCTCGACTCCATTGCCGAGCGCGGGCTGACGCGGCGCGTCATCGACACCCATCGAACTGACGGAATGTGGGTGGAGCGCGAGGGACGCCGGCTGCTGTCGTTCAGCTGCAATGATTATCTCAATCTGAGCCAGCATCCGACGGTCAAGCAGGCTGCCATCGCCGCCATTGAAACATACGGCGTCGGCTCCGGCGCATCGCGGCTGATCACCGGCAACCATCCACTTTTTACGGAACTCGAGCACCGGCTGTCGCGGCTCAAAGGAACCGATGCCGCCTGCGTGTTCGGCTCCGGCTATCTCGCTAACAGCGGCATCATCCCGGTGCTGGCCGGACCGGATGATCTCGTTCTGGTCGACGAACTCGCACATGCCTGCATCTGGTCGGGCGCGCAGTTGAGTCGCGGCAAGGTCGTCACCTTCCGCCACAACGATCTCGACCATCTGGAAGCGCTGCTCAAGCAGCATCGCGCAACGGCAGGACATGCACTGGTCGTCACCGACGGCGTGTTCTCCATGGATGGTGATCTCGCACCGCTCGACGAGATGGCGCCGCTCGTGCAGCGCTACGATGGCTGGCTGATGACCGACGACGCGCACGGCCTCGGCGTGCTGTCGAACGGCCGCGGCTCGGCGCGGGCCGATGTGCCCCTGCAGATGGGAACGCTGTCGAAAGCGATCGGCAGCTATGGCGGCTATCTCGCCGCCTCGGCGCCGGTGATCGAGCTGATGCGCAATCGCGCCCGCACTTTCGTTTATTCGACCGGCCTCCCGGCGGCGATGGTCGCCGCCGCCATTGCCGCGCTCGACCTGATCGAAACCGACAAGGCCTACATCGCTCAGCCGCTCGTCAAGGCGCGACTGTTCACGCGGCTGACCAACCTCCCCGATGCGCAGAGCCCGATCGTGCCCGTCCTGATCGGCGATGCGGATGCCACGATGGCTGCATCACGTAGCCTGATCGACGAAGGATTTCTGGTGGCAGGCATCCGTCCACCGACCGTGCCAGCAGGCACCGCACGGCTGCGGCTCACCTTCACCGCACAGCATCCGGTCGATGAAATCGAGCGGCTTGCGGCGATCGTGCGCAATCGCATCATGGCATAGTCGCCAATGGGCACGCTGTTCGTCACCTCGACCGGAACCGATATCGGCAAGACCTTTGTCTCCGCCGGTCTCATTCGTCATTGGCGCCGGGAAGGTCGCGCTGTCGAAGCTCTCAAGCCGGTGATGAGCGGCTACGATCCGCAACAGACGGCGACGAGCGATGCCGGATGCCTGCTGCGTGCGCTCGGGCATACGATAGATGAGCCGAACGTCGCGCGTATCGCGCCGTGGCGCTATCGCGCCCCGCTCGCACCCGATCTCGCTGCCGCGAAGGAAGGACGCACGCTCGATGTCGAGTCGCTTGTCGCCTTCTGCCGCGAGCGGATGGGCGCGAACGATGACACGCTGCTGATCGAAGGCGTCGGCGGCATCATGGTGCCGCTCGACGAGACGAAAACCGTGCTCGACTGGATGGTAGCGCTTGCCGCGCCGGTCCTGCTGGTCACCGGCAGCTATCTCGGCACCATCAGCCATACGCTGACAGCACTCACCGTGCTGGAACTGTCGCGGCTCGACGTCCGCGCCATCGCCGTCAGTGACCGCCCCGGCAGCACGGTCGAACTCGCCGATACGGTCGACACACTGGAGCGGTTCGGCAGAGGCGTGCCGGTCGTCGGCATTCCGCGGCTCGCATCCGGCGAGGCGGAGCATCCGGCTTTCGCCGAACTCGCTGTCTTGTTGAACTGATTATTCCGGCTTGAAATTCTCGACAAAGCGGATCATCGCGGCGACGGCTTCGCCCATATCCGTTTCGCTGGTGAATTCCGCCGGATTATGGCTGATGCCGGCCTTGCAACGGACGAACATCATTGCCGCCGGGCACAGCTTCGCCATCGCCTGCGCGTCGTGACCCGCGCCGGACGGCAACCGCAGCGCCTTGTGGCCGAGGCTTTCGATCGCCTTGGCGATTCCGTCTTGTAGCTTCGGATCGCACGGCGTGGCTGCGATATCGTGGAACGGCTCGACGACCGCTTCGAGCTTGCGCCGCTGCGCAATCGCCGTGACCTTGCTGCCGAACCGCGCCACGGCAGCCTGACGCACCGCGTCATCCATGCAGCGCAGATCGAGCGTAAAGGTCACGGAACCGGGAATGATATTGGTCGCGCCGGGCAGTGCGTCGATCTTGCCGACGGTCGCTACCATGGAATCGGCCGCGTGCTCTCGCGCAAGCTCCTCGCCGAACAGCACCATCTCGGCTACGCCGGCGAGCGCGTCGCGGCGCAGCGGCATCGGCACCGTGCCAGCATGGCCGGCTTCGCCCGTGACAACGATCCGCAAACGGCTCTGGCCGACGATGCCGATGACCACGCCCAGCGGCTCGTTCGCCGCTTCCAGCGCCGGCCCCTGCTCAATGTGCGTTTCCACATAGGCAAGCACGTCGCGCGGATTGTATTTCGCCTTGTCGATATCGGCCGGATTCTTGCCGAACGCTTTCAACGCCTCTGCGATCGTCACGCCGTTGCCGTCGGCTTCGGTCAATGTGTGATACTCGAAAATGCCCGCGACGGCCGAGGATGACGACAGCGTCGAGGGAAACCGCGACCCCTCCTCGTCGCCGAAAGCCAGCACGTCGATGCCGAACGGCAGCGGCCAGCCGAGCTTCTTGAAATGCGCAACAGTAAGAATGCCGACGATGACACCGAGCGGTCCATCGTAGTTTCCGGCATCGATCACGCTGTCGATGTGAGAGCCGAGGAGCAGTCGCTTGCCTTCACCGGTGCGGCCGCGCAGCGTTCCGAGTGCGTCTTCGGTGACGGCCATGCCCGCCTCGCGCATCCAGCGCGCGACCACATCGGCCGCCTGACGATGCTGCGGCGACAGGAACAGCCGGACGAGCCGGTCCGGCTCTGCGGAGATCGGCGCCAGTTCGCGGATCATCTCTTCCGCGCGGCGGCCGAGTTCTTGCGGGTTGAGGTTCATTGCTGTGCCTTGATCCAGCGTCCAAGCTCGGCGCGTTCGTCGTCGGTCATGCCGGTCTGATTGCCGAGCGGCATCGCCTTGTTCTGCACCACCTGAGCGAACACCAGCGGAGCATATTTCTTCAGATCGGCGACAGTTTCCAGCACTACGTTTTTCGGCGGCTCCGAGAAGCTTTCGTGCGTCGGTTTGCGGGCGTGGCACATCACGCAATGTTTCTGCACCAATGTGAGTGCGGCGGTATCGGACACCGCGCCGATACCGAGCGATACGTCGCGCGGCGACGTCACATAAATTGCCGCCAGCAGCGCGAAGGCGGAAACGGGTGCCGCCCAACCGTATTTGTTCCAGTCGTCGCCCGCTTCGGCGCGGTTGATGTAGTGGCGGATCGTGGCACCGCAGATCAGGATCAGCGCCACCACCAGCCAGGACTGCGGGTGCGACGACAGGAACGGATAGTGCGGCGACACCATCATCACCAGCACCGGCAAGGTGAGATAGTTGTTGTGGGTCGAGCGCTGCTTGCCCATCGCGCCGCGCCAGGCGTCGGGCGCTTCGCCCCGCATCAACTGCCCGACCATGACCTTCTGGTTCGGGATGATGATGGCGAAGACGTTGAACGCCATGATGGTGCCGACAAAGGCGCCGACATGAATGAAGGCGCCGCGTGCCGAGAACACTTTGGTGAACGCGAATGCGGCAACGAGGATCAGCGCAAAGATGCAGAGGCCGAGCACACGCTCATCGCGTCCGAGCGGCGAACGGCAGATACCGTCATAGATGAACCATCCGGCTGCAAGTCCGGCGACGGAAAGGCCGATCGCCTCCCAGCGCGTCAGCGCCATGACTGACGGATCGATCAGATAAGCATCCGCGTGATAATAATATTGGACGATCAGCAGCAGAAAGCCGGTCATGAACGTGAGGTAGGCGTCCCACTTGAACCAGTGCAGATGCTCCGGCAGATGCGGCGGCGCGACGGTGAACTTCTCGACGTGATAGAAGCCGCCGCCATGCACCTGCCACGCAGTGCCGTAGACGCCCTTGCTTTTGCGCTCCTTGGTGTCGAGCGTGTAGTCGAGCGACATGAAGTAAAACGACGTGCCGATCCAGGCGATGCCCACGATCATGTGCACCCAGCGCACCAGCAGGTTCAGCCACTCGCCGAGAAACACTTCCATCGATCAGCTTCCGCGATAAACCGAATATCCGAACGGCGACAGCAGCAGCGGCACGTGACAATCGGCGTCGAGCGCGATCTCGACTGGCACACGGTCGAGGAACGGCGGGTCGGTAAGCGCCGCCTTGGTGCCGCGCAGATAATCCCCTGCGTGAAATTCGAGCGCATAACGACCGGCAGGACCATCCCAGAGCGGATTGATCCGGCCGTCTGCATTGGTCACGGCCTCGGCCAGCACCGCACTTTCGCCCGCCCGGCGCAGCAGAACGCGCAAGCCCGCGGCAGGCGCGCCGCGGGCGGTGTCGAGAACATGCGTTGTCAGACGCTGCATGTGATGTCGGTCGCGATCCGGTCCTTACGGAATCAAGATCGACGAGCCGGTCGTCCCGCGGCCGTCCCGATCGCGGTGGGCCGTGTGCGCATCCGTGAGCGCATATTTCTGTTTGTTAGGGATGTTCACCCCGCCGGAGCCGACCGTGTCGGACAGGTCCAGCG
>JBQCFU010000683.1:0-2510 GCA_051958775.1 Pseudolabrys sp. | reverse complement strand
TCTGTCAGCGCTATGACGCCATCGCCGTCTGTGACGAGGTGTGGGAGCATGTGATCTTCGACGGCCTTGTCCATGTGCCGCTGATTGCGATCGACGGCATGCGCGAGCGTTGCGTGAAGGTCGGCTCGGCCGGCAAGATTTTTTCGCTGACCGGGTGGAAGGTCGGCTTCGTCTGCGCCGCGCCACAGGTTCTGCGCGTGCTGGCGAAGGCGCATCAATACATCACCTTCACCACGCCGCCGAACCTGCAGGCCGCCGTCGCTTACGGTCTTGCCAAGTCCGACGACTATTTCACCACCATGCGCGCCGATTTCCAGCGCAGCCGCGACCGGTTCGCCGACGGACTGCGCAAGCTCGGCTTCCCGACGCTCGATGCGCAGGGCACATACTTCCTGAACGTCGATCTCGCGCCGCTTGGTCTCAATCAGGACGACGAAACGTTCTGCAAGCGGCTGGTGACCGAACACAAGGTCGCGGCGATCCCGGTGTCGGCGTTCTACGCCGACGATCCGATCCGCTCGGTGGTGCGCTTCTGTTTCGCCAAGCGCGATGCAACCCTCGATGCGGCGCTGGAGCGGCTGGCCGGCGTCCTGCCGCGCGCGGTGTAAGGGGAAAGTCATGCGGTTTTGGCGTGTGATGCTGGTTGTGCTTGGCGCGCTGTTGCCGATGCAGGCCGAGGCGCAGCAGCGCACGCTCAACGTCTACAACTGGTCGGACTACATCGATCCGCAGGTGCTGGCCGACTTCACCAAGGAAACCGGCATCAAGGTCCAGTACGACACCTTCGACGCCAACGAGGTGCTGGAGACGAAGCTGCTGGCCGGCAAGTCCGGCTACGACATCGTCGTTCCGACGGCGTATTTCCTCGAGCGCCAGATCAAGGCCAGCGTGTTCCTGCCGCTGGACACGGCGAAGCTGCCGAATCTGAAGAATGCGTGGCCCGAGATCACGCAGCGGCTCGCCACTTACGATCCCGGCAACCGCTTCGCCGTGAACTATATGTGGGGCACCACCGGCATCGGCTACAACGTCAAGAAAGCGAGGGAAGTCCTCGGCGCCGATGCGCACATCGACAGTTGGGATCTGGTGTTCAGGCCGGAGAACCTCGCCAAGTTCAAGGACTGCGGCGTGCACATGCTGGATTCGCCGGACGATGTCATTCCGGCGGCGCTACATTATCTCGGTCTCGACGTGAACGCGACCGATCCGGCGACACTGGAAAAGGCAGGCGACCTGATCCTCAAGGTGCGGCCGTTCGTGCGGAAATTCCATTCGTCGGAATATCTCAACGCGCTCGCGTCCGGCGAGATCTGCCTCGTCGTCGGCTGGTCCGGCGACATCAAGCAGGCACAGAAGCGCGCAGCCGAAGCGAAGAACGGCGTCGATATCGCCTATGCGATCCCGAAAGAGGGCACGCAGATGTGGTTCGACAATCTGGCGATCCCGAAGGACGCGAAGAATGTCGACGAGGCGCATGCGTTCATCAATTATCTGCTTCGTCCCGAAGTCGCTGCGCGCAACTCGAACTTCATCAGCTACGCCAACGGCAATCTCGCGAGCCAGCCGCTGATCGACAAGGCGGTGCGGGGAGATCCCGGCGTCTATCCCGATGCGGCGATGATGGCGAAGCTTTATACGGTGCGCGCACATGATGCACGCACGCAGCGCCTGCTCAACCGGCTGTGGACGCGGATCAAGACCGGGCGGTGAAGTTTCGGTTCGTGTGCCGGGTTAAATGAGTCTGACTCTCTCCCGTCATGCCCGCATTTATTGCGGGCATCCACGTCTTGCTTTCTGTCTACGTCTTCAAAGCCGTGGATGCGCGAGTCAAGCCCGCGCATGAGGGGGTGAGACACGTGCGCCATCTCATACAGCAGGCGTGCTGTAAGATCGCTCGTCGTCCGATGCGATTGTCAAACAGCGGATGACACACAAGCATGCGTCATCTTTTCTGGCCCGCATGCAGGCATGCGGATTCGCCCGTGTTCTTTAGCCGGCGCCGGGTGCGCCCGTAGTCCTCTCCCTCATCCCATAGATGAGGGGCGACGGAGCGCCGTGGGGCGCAACGTCTTCATTATCCAGCGCCGTCTCGCGACGGCACCGGAGCGCATCTCTCGTGCGAAGAGAGACACGCGCGCCCTGCGGCGCTCCGTACTGCGGCTCGTTGACGTGCCTCCGGCCGATCGCGGGTCGTAGTGCCCGTGTATGGTCCACCGGCGGGGTCCGGGAGCGACGGGTGCGAACCGTCGCCCGCAGAAAGCCGCATCGTCACGGGCTGAATCTCCGGCCCGCAACCCCGCTTCCGCCCGCAGGATTTCCCCTGCGGGTTTCGGCGGGCTGCCCATCACCAAGACGCCTCTAGATGACGCCCCTCGTGAGCAGGATGCTATAGGATTATAGTCAGATAGGAAGAAAGTCAAGAGATAAAATAGCCTCATGGTGAGGAGGCTCGCCATCAGCGCGTTCACGCGCGTCTTCGATGCGCTATGGCGAGCCGTCTCGAACCATGG
>JBQCFU010000682.1:0-4307 GCA_051958775.1 Pseudolabrys sp. | reverse complement strand
GAGCGCGGCCGGCCGGTTGAGCGTGACGACGCCGGCGGCGCCGCGCCGCTCGAACAGGATGTCGGGAGAGGAGGTCATTCCCCGGCAGGCCCCATCGTAGCCCGCATGGAGGCGCGAGGCGCCGCAATGCGGGCACAGCGGCCCCGGATTACGCTAGGCTCCATCGACAGACGACGCGTCGCGATCTCAATTCCCAAGAATATCCCGACTCACAATCAGCCGCATCACCTCGTTGCTGCCTTCGAGGATCTGGTGCACGCGCACGTCGCGCAGCACGCGCTCGATCGGATGATCGCGCAGATAGCCGTAGCCGCCGAAAATCTGCAGGCAGCCGTTGACCGCCGCAAAGCCTACGTCGGTGGCGAAGCGCTTGGCCATGGCGGCGAGCCGCGTCGCGGCCGGCTCGCCCTTGGTGACGGCAGTCGCGGCGCGCCGCACCATCAGCCGCGCCGCCTCGAGCTCGGTGGCGTAATCGGCGACGCGGAAGGCGAGCGCCTGGAAATCGGCGAGCCGCGTGCCGAACTGCTTGCGCTCGCGCATGTGCTCGATGGTGCGGTCGAGACAGAACTGCGGGCCGCCGATCGAGCACGCGCCGATATTGAGCCGCCCGCCGTCGAGGCCGGCCATGGCGATGCGGAAGCCATGCCCTTCCTCGCCGATGCGGTTCGCGACCGGCACGCGGCAATTCTCGAACAGCACCATAGCGGTCGGCTGCGACTTCCAGCCGAGCTTCTTCTCCTGCGCGCCGAACGACAGTCCCGGCGTGCCCTTCTCGACGACGATGCAGGAAATGCCGCGCGGCCCGGCGTCACCGGTGCGCGCCATCACCACATAGATATCCGAGCGGCCGCCGCCGGAAATGAACGCCTTGGCGCCGTCGAGCACATAGTGATCGCCGTCGCGTCGCGCGCGCGTGGTCAGGCTGGCGGCATCGGAGCCGGCGCCGGGCTCGGTGAGACAGTAGCTCGCGAAATGCTCCATGGTGCAGAGCTTCGGCAGCAAGCGCTGACGCTGCTCGGCATTGCCGAACTGGTCGATCATCCACGCTGCCATATTGTGGATCGAGATATAGGCGGCGGTGGAAGTGCAGCCCTGCGCCAGTTCCTCGAAGATCACCGCGGCGTCGAGCCGGTTCAGCGCCGAGCCGCCAACATCCTCTTTCACATAAATGCCGCCGAAGCCGAGCGCAGCCGCCTTGCGCAGCGCCTCGACCGGGAAGATTTCCTCTTCATCCCACTGCCGCGCCTGCGGCATCATTTCCGCGACGGCGAAATCGCGCGCGGTTTCCTGGAATGCCCGCTGTTCTTCGCTGAGTTCGAAATCCATCGCCGGCCCCTGATCCTTGATCGATAAAAGGCGCTCCCGGCGGCGTCAACCGAACTGGCGACACATGCTGGCGGGCTGCGGCCCAAGGCGCTAAAAGAACCGCAGCAAGAGCCGCCACAGGCGGCGCGGGGTACCTATCCCCTTGATTTCGCGATGGAGGGCCTGTCATGGCCATCAAATACGGCCTCCCGATCGAAAACCGGGTCCGGTTCCAGACGGTTGAGCCGGCAGCCGCCAGCGAACGGCTCGATCTCACCACCCGCATGCGCCGCAACCGCCGCAGCGACTGGGCGCGGCGCATGGTGCGCGAGAACACACTCACCACCGACGACCTGATCTGGCCGATCTTCGTCTGCGAGGGCAACAACGCGCCGGTGCCCTCGATGCCCGGCGTCGAACGGCTGACGGTGGACAATGCAGCGCGCGCAGCCGAGCGCGCGGCTGAATTGTCGATCCCGTGCATCGCTCTCTTCCCCTATACCGATCCGAGCCTGCGCGACGACGACGGCACTGAAGCGCTCAACGGCAGCAATCTCGTCTGCCGCGCCGTGCGGGCCATCAAGAAAGCCGCACCGCAGGTCGGCGTGCTCTGCGATGTCGCGCTCGATCCTTATACGAGTCACGGCCACGACGGGGTGATCCGCGACGGCGTGATCCTCAACGACGAGACCGTTGCCATACTCGTGCAGCAGGCTCTGGTGCAGGCGGAAGCCGGCTGCGACATCATCGCGCCTTCGGACATGATGGACGGCCGCGTCGGCGCGATCCGCGACGGGCTCGACAAGGCCGGTTATCTCGACGTTTCGATCATGGCCTATTCGGCGAAATACGCCTCGGCATTCTACGGCCCATTCCGCGACGCGGTCGGCTCGGCGAAGACGCTCACCGGCGACAAGCGCACCTATCAGATGGATATGGGCAACAGCGACGAAGCGCTGCGCGAAGCCGAACTCGACATCGTCGAAGGCGCGGACATGATCATGGTCAAGCCGGGCCTGCCCTATCTCGACATCGTCCGGCGGCTGAAGGATGCGTTCGGCATGCCGACCTTCGCCTATCAGGTGTCCGGCGAATACGCGATGCTGATGGCCGCCGCGCAGAACGGCTGGCTCGACGGCGAGCGCGCCATGGTGGAAAGCCTGATGGCGTTCAACCGCGCCGGCGCCGACGGCGTGCTGACTTATTTCGCGCCGCGCGTCGCCGAGATGCTGCGCCAACGATAGGCACAGCTTTATCAGCCATCAGGCGCGGGCACGACCCGCGCATCCACGACTTTAGCGCCCCGTCAGACAGAAAGACGTGGATGCCCGGAATAAGTCCGGGCATGACGTGGAGGGAGTGGTGCACAATCACTCCTTCTTATACCGGTCACCGGCTTCGCGTATTCGCCGCCAGTTGTGCCGCGAACGCCCGCTGATAAGCAGACCGCGATTCACCACGGGCAACGTAAGCGGCCACATTCGGAAATTCGTCCAGAAGGCCCGAAGCGCGCAGCCGGAGCAGCACCGACACCATCATCAGGTCACCGGCGCTGAATTCACCATCGAGCCAGTTGGCATCGCCCAGGCGCACAGACAACTGCTTCAGTCGCTCGCGCACGCGATCCATGACCAGAGGCATGCGCTCCTTCG
The DNA here is from genome assembly GCA_051958775.1 of Pseudolabrys sp. GTDB lineage: Bacteria > Pseudomonadota > Alphaproteobacteria > Rhizobiales > Xanthobacteraceae > Pseudolabrys. The sequence continues at coordinate 1,350 of JBQCFU010000682.1, read as the reverse complement.
CCCAGGGCTTGTCGCCTTCGAATATTCGGGCAGTGACCAGTTCGAGGATCTGCGGTTCGACGGTGTTCACCGCGGCAAACATCCATGCGATCGCACGCGCCCGTGCATTCGCGTCTTTGGGCAACAGTCCCGCATGGCGTTCGGCGAGATGGAGCACGATCGCGCCGGTCTCGAACAGCGCGAGATCGCCGTCTTCGTAAGTCGGGATCTGGCCGAATGGATGCAGCGCCAGATGGGCGGATTCCTTCATCGCCTGAAACGACACATAGCGAACCTCGTAAGGCTGCTCCACTTCCTCCAGCGCCCAGCGGACGCGCGTGTCCCGCGCCAGTCCCTTGCCGCCATCGGGTGAGCGTTCAAAAGCGGTGATGGTGATGGTCATTGCTACGTTCCTTCCTGGGCCCGCGGCACTATCCGCTCGTCATGGCCGGGCTTGTCCCGGCCATCCACGTCTTCCTTTCACGCCGCAAAGCAAGACGTGGATGCCCGCAACAAGTGCGGGCATGACGTGGAAAGAGCGGCACACTCTCACGCGAATATTCTCTTTCCTATACCTCCCCCGTCTCGATGGTCTGCGGCGCGTAGCCGTCGGCGGCGAGGCCCGAGGCAATCTCGCGCGCATGGGCAGCGTCGCGGGTCTCCACCGTCACGTCGAGCTTGGCGCCCTTGGCCGGCACATCGAGCAGACCGCGATGATGGTTCACTTCGAGGATATTCGCGCCCAGACCACCGAGACGGGTGGCGATCTGGCCGAGCACACCGGGCCGATCCGGGATCGTCAGGCGGAACGAGAAGATACGCCCCTCGCGCAGCAATTCGCGCATCAGCACCGAGGCCATGATGCGCGGATCGATATTGCCGCCACTGAGGATCAGACCGACCTTTTTACCCTTGAAACGTTCCGGCTTCGTCAGCAGCGCCGCAAGACCGGCCGCGCCCGCGCCTTCCGCCATGGTCTTCTGCAGGATCATGAAGGCGTTCACCGCGCGTTCGAGATGCGCTTCATCGACGAGAATGATGTCGTCGACCAGATCGCGCACGATCGGCAGCGTCAGCGCGCCGACATTCTTCACGGCGATGCCTTCCGCCAGGGTCGGTCCGCCGATCGGTAGACGGTCGTTGCGCAACGCGTCCCACATCGCCGGATAAAGCTGCGCCTCCGCGCCGATCACCGAGATGCCGGGCTTCACCGCGCGAGCCGCAATCGCATTGCCGGAAATGAGCCCACCGCCGCCGACCGGCACAACGATGGTATCGAGCGACGGTTCGTCCTCCAGCATCTCCAGCGCGATCGTGCCCTGCCCGGCGATCACCTGCGCGTCGTCATACGGATGCACCAAAGTCAGCCCG
>JBQCFU010000681.1:0-4564 GCA_051958775.1 Pseudolabrys sp. | reverse complement strand
GGGCAGTCGCTGATCTCGCTGTTCTCGCTGCTGGTGGTGGCGCCGGTCGTCGCGTTCTATTTCCGCTACGACTGGAATCGCATGATCGCGACCATGGACGGCTGGGTGCCGGTGCCGCACCGGCCGACCGTGCGTGAACTGGCGCACAGGGTCGATGCGGCGATCGCCGGTTTCGTGCGGGGCCAGACTGCGGTGTGCGTGCTGCTCGGGCTGTTCTACGCGGTCGGGCTGTCGCTCGCCGGCCTGAATTTCGGGCTGCTGATCGGTCTCGTCGCCGGTCTGCTCACCTTCATTCCCTATGTCGGCTCGCTGACCGGCCTGGTCGTCTCGACCGGCGTTGCCGTCGCGCAGTTTTGGCCGGAGTGGACGCCGCTCGTACTGGTGATCGGCGTCTTCCTCGTCGGCCAGTTCATCGAGGGCAATATCCTGTCGCCGAAGCTGGTCGGCGAAAGCATCGGCGTGCATCCGGTGTGGCTGATCTTCGCGCTGCTCGCCTTCGGCTATCTGTTCGGCTTTGTCGGCCTGCTGCTCGGCGCGCCGCTCGCGGCGACAACAGGCGTGCTGGTGCGCTTCGCCATGCAGCGCTATCGCGCGAGCCCGCTGTTCACCGGCGATCCGCCGTCCATCGATCGGAAAGCTCCATGAACCGGCCGCGCCAGCTTGCGCTTGCCCTGCCGCATACCGAAAGCTTCGCGCGCGAGGATTTCCTGCCGGGGCCGGGCAACGATGCAGCGCTCGCGCTGATCGACCGCTGGCCGGACTGGCCTGCGCGGGCTGCGGTGCTGGCCGGGCCGGAAGGGTCGGGCAAGAGCCATCTCGGCGCGATCTGGGCGCAGACCGCGGGGGCGCGCATCCTCGCGGCGCGCCGCCTCGTCGATGCCGACCTGCCGCAGGCGCTGGCGACCGATGCGCTGCTGCTGGAAGACCTCGCGCCGGGGGAGACCGACGAGCGCGCGCTGTTCCACCTGCTCAACCTCGTGCGCGAGCACCAAGCCTATCTGCTGATCACCAGCCGGGTGATGCCGGTGAGCCTGCCGGTCCATATTCCCGATCTCGCCTCGCGGTTGCGGGCGCTACCGACGGTTGCAATGGCGCCGCCGGACGATGCCATGCTGCGCTCGCTTCTTGTGAAACTGGCGGCCGACCGCCAACTGACGCTGAGTGAGGATGTCGTGGCCTTCCTGATGGCCCGGATCGAGCGGTCCTTTGTCGGCGCGCGGGCTGCGATTGCCCGGCTGGACGAGGAGGCGATGCGGCTCAAACGTCCCATCAGCCGGGCGCTGGCCGCGGAACTGTTCCGAATGCCCGGCGCTTAAGCCGCAGGCGCTGTCATGACTCCTTCATGGTCGCCCGCTAGGCTGAACGGCCTGACGTCAGCGTGTGTTCATGGAACCGGATCAAGTTACTGTTTTAGCGAAAGAAATTTCTCCTGAGATCGGAGCTTTGCCGGCTGCGCCAGCGACCTCCGGTTCCAGCATGGCCATCATCGAGTCTCCGGAACGCTTTATCAACCGCGAGTTGTCCTGGCTGCACTTCAACCGGCGCGTGTTGGAAGAGGCGGCCAACGAGCACCATCCGCTGCTTGAGCGGGTACGCTTTCTGTCGATTTCCGCGAACAACCTGATCGAATTCTTCATGGTGCGCGTCGCCGGCCTTCGGGCGCAGCTCCGCGAAGGCATCACCACCCGCAGCCCTGACGGTCTGTCGCCGGCGGACCAGCTCGTCCGTATCGCCGAAGCTGTGACGCTGCTCGCCAGCGACCAACAGAAGTGCTGGCTCGGCTTGCGGCCGCTGCTGGCCGAACAGGGCCTCGTCCTGGTCGACGGACAGAACCTGACGCGCACGGAGAAGGCCTGGCTCGAGGATCATTTCCTCACCCATGTGTTTCCGCTGCTGACGCCGCTCGCCATCGACCCGGCACATCCATTCCCGTTCATCCCCAATCTCGGTTTCACCATCGGGCTCGCCTTGCAGCGCAGCCGCGACGGACGGGCGATGAACGCGCTGATCCGCATGCCGCTCAAGATCGAGCGCTTCATTCAACTGCCGAGCACCGAACCCAACGTGGTGCGGCTGATCACGCTCGAACAGGCGACCGCGCTGTTCATCGGCCGGCTGTTCCCCGGTTACACCGTGAAGGGTGCCGGCGCTTTCCGCGTGATCCGCGATTCCGAAGTTGAAATTGAAGAAGAAGCGGAAGATCTGGTGCGGCTGTTCGAGACGGCGCTCAAGCGCCGCCGCCGCGGATCGGTGATCCGTCTCGAAATCGAGGCGACCACGCCGCCCGATCTGCGACGGTTCGTCCAGCGCGCGCTGTCGGTTGCCGAGGACGAACTCTTTTTGGTCGACGGCGTCCTGGCGCTCGACGAGCTGTCGCAGCTCACGCGCTACAACCGCCCCGATCTCGAATTCGAGCCTTATACGCCGCGTTTTCCGGAGCGCATTCGCGAGCAGGGCGGGGATTGCTTCGCCGCGATCCGGCAGAAGGATCTGATCGTCCATCACCCGTATGAGACGTTCGACGTCGTCGTGCAGTTCTTGCAGCAGGCGGCGCGCGATCCGAACGTGGTCGCCATCAAGCAGACGCTGTACCGCACCTCGGCGGAATCGCCGATCGTCAAGACGCTGATCGAAGCGGCGGAAGCGGGCAAATCCGTCACCGCGCTGATCGAGCTGAAGGCGCGCTTCGACGAGGAAGCGAATATCCGCTGGGCGCGCGATCTCGAACGCGCCGGCGTGCAGGTGGTGTTCGGCTTCATCGATCTGAAGACCCACGCCAAACTGTCACTGGTCGTACGGCGCGAGGGCAAGGCGCCGGTCAACTATGTGCATGTCGGCTCCGGCAACTATCATCCGGTGACCGCGCGCATCTACACTGACCTGTCGTTCTTCACGGCGGATCCGGCGATCGCGCACGATGTGGCGTGCATCTTCAACTTCATCACCGGCTATGCGGAGCCCGACGAACTCAAGCGGATGGCGATCTCGCCGCTGACCTTGCGCGCGCGGATCAGCGACCACATCCGGCAGGAAAGCGCCAATGCGCGCGCCGGCAAGCCAGCGGCGATCTGGATGAAGATGAATTCGCTGGTCGATCCCGACATCATCGACCTGCTGTATGACGCGTCGAACGCCGGCGTGCAGATCGATCTCGTGGTGCGCGGCATCTGCTGCCTGCGTCCCGGCGTGCCGGGCCTGTCGGAGAACATCCGCGTCAAGTCGATCGTCGGCCGATTCCTCGAACACAGCCGCATCTACTGCTTCGGCTCCGGTCATCTGCTGCCGCATCCCAAAGCGGCTGTGTATATCTCATCAGCCGACATGATGCCCCGCAATCTGGATCGGCGCGTCGAACTGTTGTGCCCCATTCTCAATGCGACGGTGCACGAGCAGGTGATCAGCCAGATTATGGTGGCGAACTTCAAGGACAACGAGCAAAGCTGGAAGCTCTTGCCCGACGGGACCTCGACGCGCATAAAGGTGGCTCCGGGCGAAGAATCCTTCAACGCCCACAAGTATTTCATGACGAATCCGAGCCTGTCCGGACGTGGCAAGTCGCTCAAAGAATCCTCGCCGCGCAGCCTCATCCGCCGCCTCGAAGGCGCGTAGCGCGAAGGCGTCTGGACGGCGTACGCGCCGCCAGGCCACACGGCCGGCAAAACGGCGGTCCAAACGGCAACCCAAAGGCCGGCTTGATCTCGGTCCGCCGATCGCCGTCATCGACATCGGCTCCAACTCGATCCGTCTCGTCATCTATGAGGGGCTGGCGCGCTCGCTGACGCCGATCTTCAACGAGAAGGTGATGGCCGGCCTCGGCCGCGAGGTGCAGTCTACGGGCCTCATTCCGCAAGATGCGATTCTGGTGGCGCAGGCGGCGTTGCGCCGATTCCGCGCGCTCTGCGACACGCTGAAGGTGCGCCAGGTCTACGCCATCGCTACCGCCGCATGTCGCGACGCGCGTAACGGTGAAGCCTTCATCGCCGCTGCGTCGCGCATCTGCCGGGTGCCGATCGAGATTCTGTCGGGCAAGCGCGAGGCGCAATTGACGGCGCTTGGCGTCGTATCCGGTATCCACAAGCCGGACGGCGTTGTCGCCGACCTCGGCGGCGGCTCGCTCGAACTGGCCGATCTGCACGGCGCGCGGGTCGTGCTCGGGGGCACCATGCCGCTCGGCGGTCTCGCGCTGCAGGACATGTCGGACCACTCGCTCAAGCGCGCGCAGAAGATCGTCGCAACGCGGCTCACCGGGCTGCCGATGCTCAAGGGCGGCCGGGGCAGGGTGCTCTATGCGGTCGGCGGCACCTGGCGCGCGCTGGCGCGCCTGCACATGCAGCGCACCGGTTACCCGCTGCATGTGATGCACGGCTATACCATTCCCGCTGCCGAAGCGATGCGGTTCTGCCGTTCGCTCTATCGTCGCCGTGGCGGACGCTCGCCGCAACTCATCACCGTCAACAAGGCGCGCCGGTCGCTGTTGCCTTACGCCGCGCTGGTGCTGGAGCGTCTGCTGCGTGAGAGCCGCGCGCGCGAAGTGGTGATCTCCGTCTTCGGCGTCCGCGAAGGT
>JBQCFU010000680.1:0-21954 GCA_051958775.1 Pseudolabrys sp. | reverse complement strand
AACTGATTGGTGTCGAGCGGATCGAGCGGGTTCTGATTTTGCAACTGCGTCGTCAACAACTGCAGAAACGTCTGGAAGTTGTTGGCGATGGTGGTCTGGTCGACGCCTGTATTGCTGGCGCCGGTAGTGGTGACCGGTGTGTTGTTGGTGACGGGCGTGGCGATGACGGCCATGGCGGATATCCTCACACGCGGTTGGCGATGCCGCCGCGGGCCGCGGCGAGGCTGGCGTAACTGCGCGCCGCGACATCGGTCGCAGCGGTTTCATCGGTGACAAGCATCTGCGCTGTCGCGACATGGCCGGACGGCTGATCGTCACGCTGCTGCGACATCTGTTGCTGCAGCGAGAATTGCAGTCCGTCGCCGGACGTCTTCAGACCCGCGTCCTGCAACGCGCGTTCGAGTTGCGGCGCATCGCGGCGAAGCAGATCAAGCGTTTCGGCTTTCTCGACGATCAGGCGCGAGGTTACCTGACCGTGCTTGTCGATATCGAGCCGCACATCGATCTTGCCGAGTTCGGGCGGATCGAGGCGGATCTCGAAGCGGTTCTTGCCGGCTCCCGCACGCGCCACGATTTCCATCGCCACCGCATGCAGCGGAACGGGCTGCGGTGTGGTGGCGGCGGTGCTTGCGGTGTGCGCCGTTGCTGCGGTCGCATGCGTTTGCTGCGCCGTATGCAGCGTCGGCGGAGTCGGCGTCGCGTCGGTCTTGGCGACGCTCGGATCATTGGCCGCGGCGTCTGCGGCGCGATGCGCGACCGCCGGATGATCGTCCGGCGTGGCGGCCGGAGCCGCCGGTTTCGCGTCGGCATTCTCGGCCGGTTTGCCCTCGGCCGTGACGGGCATCGTCGCCGGCTTGCCGGCCTCGGGATCCGTCGCGGCATCCGCCGCCAATGGGTCGCTACCGGAGGCGGGCGTCTGCTGGACCTTGCCGGCATCGCCGGTCGCCTGATTGGCCTTGAGGGGCTGCGGGGCGATTTGACCGGCTGCCGCCGGGTTGGCTGTGAGCACAGTGTTGCCGTCCGCATCGGTTGCGTCGGCAGTCGGATCGCCGACGGATGGCGCCAGGGAGGGGGCCGGAATCACCACGGTGGCTGCGGGGATCACGACCGCTGCGGGGGTCGCATCCGCCGTCGCGTCGGTCTTGGTTTCGGTGGAAGCATTATCCGCGCCGGCCCCTGCATCGGCCGCTGCCTGTTCCACGGCGCCTTCGACAGTCGCCTTCGCCTCCGCCTTGGCATCCTCGGTGCCGTTCGTTTTGCCGGCCGCCTTGTCGGGGCCTGCGTCGGTCGATGCCGGCTTGTCGTTGGCCGCGCCGGTTCCACGGTCACGCGCCGGGGCGGATTGCTGCTTTGCGGGCGAGTCGTTGCGGGAATTGGCTGAGCGGCGGGACGGTTCGTCGCGCTTTTCCGGCGGCGCGGCGCTGTCCACGAGTGTGGAAAACATATCGCCACCATCGGTCGCACGGCCGTTGGACCGGGCGGAGGGGGCAGACGTGAAGGGGGCGACTTTCGTCTCAGACGCAACGGCAGGCACGGCAACCTCTGGGCGTGATTATTCCATCCCTGCTTTAGCAAGCGCCGGGCCAACCGGTTTCAAAAATTATCCATATATTTCAATAGCTTAAATTGGCCAAAACACCACCTTGGGGTTTGAGCGGCGTCAAGGCGGCAAATCTTGCCGTCGGCCATGGTCAAATTGTCTCGGTTGGCCGACGTGGTCGCGCCATTTTGGCTGGGGCATGAGAGCTGTGTTTGCCTTTGCACGGACCGTGCGGCGCTATAGATAGGACCCATGCTCAACTCCCTCGATTGTCCCGGCCGTCCGCAGGACACCCGCGTCGTCGTCGCCATGTCCGGCGGCGTCGACAGCTCGGTGACGGCTGCGCTCTTGAAGGAGGAGGGGTACGACGTCGTCGGCGTCACCCTGCAGCTCTACGATCATGGTGCGGCGGTGCACCGGAAGGGCGCCTGCTGCGCCGGCCAGGACATCCATGACGCGCGCGAAGTCGCGGCGCGGATCGGTATTCCGCACTACGTCCTCGACTATGAAAGCCGCTTCAAGGAAGCGGTGATCGACGCCTTCGCCGACAGCTACGTCGCCGGCGAAACGCCGGTGCCGTGCATCGCCTGCAACCAATCGGTCAAATTCCACGATCTGCTCGCAACCGCCCGTGACCTCGGCGCCCATGCCATGGCGACCGGTCACTACGTCGCCTCACGCCGCCTGCCGAACGGCAGCCGGGGCCTGTTCCGCGCCCGTGACGAGGATCGCGACCAGAGCTATTTCCTGTTCGCGACCACCCCCGAGCAACTGGACTTCGTGCGGTTTCCGCTCGGCGACATGACCAAGCCGGAGACGCGCGAACTGGCGCGGCGTTTCGGTCTGTCGGTGGCCGAGAAGCACGACAGTCAGGACATCTGCTTTGTCCCGTCCGGCCGTTACACGGAAGTGATCGAGCGGCTGAAGCCGGGCGCCGCGGAGCCGGGCGATATCGTGGATATGTCCGGCAAGGTGCTCGGCCATCACAACGGCATCATTCATTTCACGGTCGGCCAGCGCAAAGGTCTCGGCATTGCCGCGGGCACGCCGCTCTATGTGGTCGCGCTCGACGCGTCGCAGCGGCGTGTCGTCGTTGGCCCGCGCGATGCTTTGCGCACCAGCCGGATGCTGCTGCGGGATGTGAACTGGATCGGCGACGTGGCGATCGATCACGCGTTCGATCACGGTCGTCTCGACGTGTTCGTGAAGGTGCGCTCGACGCGCGCGCCGCAGCCGGCCTGGTTGCGCCGCGCCGGCGATACGATCGAGGTTGAGCTGGTCGATGGCGAAGACGGTGTTTCGCCCGGTCAGGCTTGTGTGTTTTACGACGCGCCTGACGGACAGGCGCGGGTTCTCGGGGGCGGGTTCATCAGAAGCGCGGTCGCCGCGGTGCAAGCCGCCGGGACGCACGCTGAAGCGAACATGCCCGCGATGTCGCGCGGGTAGATCGTGACCTCGACCGATCTGAGCCGGACCACCATTGAAAAGGCTTATGCGCGCTGGGCGCCGGTCTACGATCTTGTGTTCGGCAAGGTCTTTGACCGTGGCCGCCGTGCCTCGATCGAGGCAGCGGAACGGATCGGCGGGCGGATTCTCGAGGTGGGCGTCGGCACCGGCATTTCGCTGCCGGATTATTCCCGCAGCAACCGGCTGGTCGGGATCGATATCTCCGCGCCGATGCTGCGCAAGGCGCAGGAGCGGGTGCGCGAACAGAACCTCACCAACGTCGATGCGCTGGCAGTGATGGATGCAGCGCATCTCGCTTTGCCCGATGCCGTGTTCGACGTGGTCATCGCGCAATATGTGATCACTGCCGTGCCCGATCCCGAAGCTACGTTGAACGAATTCGCGCGGGTGCTGCGTCCCGGTGGGGAGATCGTTCTGGTCAATCACATCGGCGCAGAGCAGGGGCCGCGCGCGATATTCGAGCGGTGCTTCGCCCCGATCGCGCGCCGGCTCGGCTGGCGGCCTGAATTCAGGTTCGGCCGGCTGTCGCGCTGGGCTGACAGTCATGGCGGCGTGACTATCGTCGAAAGTCGGCCGGTGACGCCGCTCGGCCATTTCTCCCTGATCCGCTTCACTAAAGCTGCCGGTTGAAGCGGCAGCGCGTGTGGCGCGCAGCCGCAGCGGGGAACCGGAACCGGGCCGCCGCCGTTTCTTCCATCCAAGGCGTTCATCGGACGCGGATGGAGGCGACCATGAGCCCGATCAAGAGCCGAAGTCTCAGCAAACGCGGGGCTATCACCGGGTGGGCATTGGCCTTCGGTGTGCTGCTGGTGATGCCGGCGGCTGCGCAGACAACGTCACCCAAAGCTCCGCCGGAAGTCCCGGCGGAGAAGGCCCCCCAGTCGGAGCATCGCGACCCGAAAGCCTGCTCACCGCGGTCGGAGACCACCGGACAGGATCAGGCGTTAAGCGAGAAGCTGGCGCAAAGTGACGGCGTCATTTGTCCGCCGGGCGGGGTCGATCCGGATATCAAGATGCCGACGCCGGAATCCGGCAAAACGCCGGTGATCCCGCCGCCCGGTTCTCCCGGCGGCGACCCGACGGTCCGGCCGAAATGATGCTGCGAAGCGATGAAGTGCGGGAACCCGTAAACCATCGCTTGACAGGTTTTGGCTGCGGTTCCTATATCCCGCGCGTTCTGTCGCTTTCGGGTTGGCAGAACCCCGTGGCGGGGTAGCTCAGTTGGTTAGAGCAGCGGAATCATAATCCGGAGGTCGGTGGTTCAAGTCCACTCCCCGCTACCATTCTCTTCCCGTTGGGGAGATCGACCAGAGACCTTGTCTCCCCCATGTCGCAATCGTCCCCAATTCTGACCATCGGCACCCGCGGCAGCGCGCTCGCGCTCTATCAGGCGCATGCGGTGCGAGACCGGCTGGCGCAGGCGCATGGGTTGGCTCCCGATACGATCGCGATTCACATCATTCGCACCACCGGCGATGCTGTACAGGACCGGCCGCTCGCCGAGATCGGCGGGAAGGGGCTGTTCACCAAGGAAATCGAGGAGGCGCTGCTCGCGGGCGTCATCGATCTCGCCGTGCATTCCGCGAAAGACGTGCCGACCTGGCTGCCGGACGGATTGGTGCTTACCGCATGTCTGCCGCGCGAGGACGTGCGCGACGTGTTCATCAGTCACAAGGCGGACAGCATTGCAGCGCTGCCGGCCGGCGCGCGTGTCGGCACCACGTCGCCGCGCCGTCAGGCGCTGATCAAGCGGATGCGGCCTGATCTTGCGATCGTGCCGCTGCGCGGCAACGTCGAGACGCGCCTGCGCAAGCTGGAAGAAGGCGTGGCCGACGCGACCATCCTCGCACTCGCGGGATTGAAGCGGCTGGAGCTCACGCGGCACATCACGCGCATCATGAGCATTGAGGAGTTTCTCCCGGCGGCGGGGCAGGGAGCGATTGCTGTCGAAACCCGCGCCGATGACGCCCGCGTCAACGCCATGGTCGCTGCGATCGACGATGCCGATACGTCGGTGGCGCTTGCCGCCGAACGGGCTCTGCTCGATGTGCTCGACGGCACCTGCAAGACGCCGATCGCCGCGCATGCGTCGGTTACGGCGGCGGCGATCGAGCTACGAGGATTGATCGCGCGGCCGGACGGCAGCGCCGCTCACGATGTCTTCATCACCGGGGCACGGGCCGATGCGGCGTGGATCGGTGACGAGGCCGGTCGGGAGCTGAAACGACAGGCCGGTCCCGATTTTCTTGTTTGAGAAGGGCGATTGTTCACGAAATTTGATGAATCGCGACCCTTTCCATTTCGTCATGCGTGATTAAGTTGCCGCGAGCCCCGCATGACACAGCCAGCCAGCCCCTCAGCCATCACCGTTTCCGGCCTGACCAAAACCTACGCCACGGGTTTCCAGGCTTTGAAGAAGGTCGACCTCGACATCCGTCGCGGCGAGATCTTCGCGCTGCTCGGGCCGAACGGCGCCGGCAAGACCACCTTGATCAGTATCGTCTGCGGGATCGTGCGGCCGTCGACCGGCACCGTGCTGGTGGAAGGCCATGACATCGGCCGCGACTACCGGATCACCCGTTCGCTGATCGGCCTCGTCCCGCAGGAATTGACCACCGACGCGTTCGAGACCGTCTGGGCCACGGTGAGCTTCAGCCGCGGCCTGTTCAACAAGCCGGCCGATCCGGCTTATGTCGAGAAAGTGCTGCGCGACCTGTCGCTGTGGGACAAGAAAGACAGCAAGATCATGACGCTGTCCGGCGGCATGAAGCGCCGGGTGCTGATCGCCAAGGCGCTGGCACATGAGCCGCGCATCCTGTTCCTCGACGAGCCGACCGCGGGCGTAGATGTCGAACTGCGCAAGGACATGTGGGAAGTGGTGCGGACGCTGCGCCAGTCCGGCGTAACGATCATCCTCACGACCCACTACATCGAAGAAGCCGAGGAGATGGCCGACCGGATCGGCGTCATGTCCAAGGGCGAGATCATCCTGGTCGAGGAGAAGGCCGAGCTGATGCGCAAGCTCGGCAAGAAGCAACTGACCTTGCAATTGCGCGAGCCGCTGCATGCGGTGCCCGCAGCGCTCGCGGCTTACGACCTCGCGCTGGCGGACGACCGGTTGCATCTGACCTATAGCTACGATTCCAAGGCGGATCGTACCGGCATTACCCGGCTGCTCGACGGCCTCGCCGAGAGCGGCATTACCTTCAAGGATCTGTCGACGACGCAAAGCTCGCTCGAAGACATTTTCGTCGATCTGGTGCATCGCCAATGAATCTGCGCGCCGTCAAAGCGATCTACGGGTTCGAAATGGCGCGCACCGGCCGCACGCTGATGCAGAGCATCGTTTCGCCGGTGATCTCCACGTCGTTGTATTTCGTTGTGTTCGGCTCGGCGATCGGCTCGCGCATCACCGAGATCGATGGCGTGAGCTATGGCGCGTTCATCGTGCCGGGCCTGATCATGCTGACGCTTCTGACCCAGAGCGTGATGAACGCCTCGTTCGGCATCTATTTCCCGCGGTTCGTCGGCACGATCTACGAACTCCTGTCGGCACCGATCTCGTTCTTCGAGATCGTGCTCGGTTATGTCGGCGCTGCGGCGACCAAATCGATCATTCTCGGCGTGATCATTCTCGCCACCGCCGGATTCTTTGTGCCGCTCGAAATCCAGCATCCGGTCTGGATGGTGACGTTCCTGGTCCTGACGGCCGTGACGTTCAGTCTGCTCGGTTTCATTATCGGTATCTGGGCCGACGGGTTCGAGAAATTGCAGATCATCCCGCTGCTGGTGATCACGCCGCTGACGTTCCTCGGAGGTAGCTTTTATTCGATCAATGTGCTGCCGCCGGTGTGGCAGACCATTTCGTTGTTCAATCCTGTTGTTTATCTGGTCAGCGGTTTCCGTTGGAGCTTCTATGGCATCTCTGACGTGCCGATCGGCATCAGCGCAGCCGCGACGGCAGCTTTCCTCGGCATTTGCCTGATCGTGATCTGGTGGATCTTCCGTACCGGATACCGGCTCAAGAACTGAGCGACGACGGCCCCTTGTCCGCGACCGGTGGGACCGAAAAAACCTGACACCCACCGGAAAAAATATGGAACAATTCCCTCTTTCCGGGGATTGGCGAGGAGAGTCATCCTTTCTCTCCAGCCACGTATTGCGTGCAGGTTGAATGGCAGAACAACTCGCAGCTCGCGTTGGCATCGATCGCGCCTTTTGGTTGAATTCGTTTCGCGCGGTTCGGGCCGAGACGGAGCGGCGTGCCGCTTATCTGTCTCCGGAAGACCAGATCGTGCAGTCGATGCCGGATGCCAGCCCGACGAAGTGGCACCGTGCACACACGACCTGGTTCTTCGAACAATTCCTGTTGCGGCCGCATGCCGACGGCTATGTGCCGTTCGACGACGACTTTGCGTTCCTGTTCAACTCCTATTACGTCGCCGCCGGTCCGCGTCATGCGCGTCCGCAGCGCGGGCTGATCACGCGGCCGGATGCGCGCGGGGTGGCCGACTATCGCGCGCATGTGGATGCGGCGGTGGAGAAACTGATCGGCGCGGCGCCGGATCGTGCGTTCGCTGAATGCGCTCGGGTGCTGGAAATCGGTCTGCATCACGAACAGCAGCATCAGGAATTGCTGCTCACCGACATCCTGCATGCGTTCGCGCAGAACCCGGTGTTTCCGGCCTACGACAAGGACTGGATGCCGCCGCGCGCGGCCAGAAACGACGGCGTGAGTGTCGAACTCCCATCCGGTATTCAGACGGTGGGGCACGACGGGCATGGCTATTCGTTCGACAACGAACATCCTCGTCATGACGTGCTGATCCAGCCCGCGCGCATCGATCGCGAACTGATCACCAAAGCGCAATGGTTCGATTTCATCCAGGACGGCGGCTATCGCACGCCGTCGCTGTGGTTGTCCGATGGATGGGCCGTTCGCGAAGCCGAGGACTGGCAGGCGCCCGGTTATTGGAGCATGCAGGACGGCACCTGGATGACCATGACGCTCGGCGGTTTGCGGCCGGTCGATCCCGATACGCCCGTGTGTCACATCAGCTATTACGAGGCCGATGCGTTCGCGCGCTGGGCCGGCAAGCATCTCCCGAGCGAATTCGAGTGGGAGGTGGCCGCGCGCCACGGACTGCTGGCCGACGCCTTCGGCATCGTCTGGCAATGGACCCGCAGCGCCTATCTGCCGTACCCGGGATACCGCGCGGTCGACGGCGCGCTCGGCGAATACAACGGCAAGTTCATGATCAACCAGATGGTGTTGCGGGGCGCGTCGCTGGCGACGCCGCGCGGTCACGAACGGGCGAGCTATCGCAATTTCTTCCCGCCGCATGCGCGCTGGCAATTCAGCGGGCTGCGGCTGCTCGATTTCCAGTAAGCGAGGATTTCATGGTTGCTGTTGCCAGGAAGAAGGACTTCTCCGCCGTCTCGTCGGCTGAATTTGCGGCTGATGCCATTGCCGGTTTGCGCGCATCGCCGAAGCGGATGCCGCCGAAATATTTCTACGATGCCGAAGGCTCGCAACTGTTCGAGAAGATCACCGAGACGCCGGAATACTATCCGACACGCGCGGAGATGGAGGCGCTGCGCCTCCATGCCAAGGATCTGGCAGCGCTGATCCCGGACGGCGCGGCGCTGGTCGAGTTCGGCAGCGGCTCGAGCCGCAAGGCGCGCATTCTGCTCGCCGCGACGCCGCCGCTCGCCTGCTATGTGCCGGTCGATATCTCGCCGGAGATGCTGGAGCAGGAGGCAGTCGCGCTCCGCCGCGACGTCCGCGGGCTTAAAGTGCTGCCGGTGGTGGCCGACTTCACCAAGCCGTTCGATTTGCCGAAGGAAGCAGCCGGTGCGCCGGCGAGGGTCGGGTTCTTCCCGGGTTCGACCATCGGCAATTTCGAGCCGCATGAGGCGGCGACCTTCCTGCGTCACGCCGCGGAGCAGCTCGGATCGAATGCGGTGATGATCGTCGGCGTCGATCTGGTGAAGGACGCCGCGACGCTCACGGCGGCTTATAACGACGGGCAAGGCGTCACCGCCGCCTTCAACCTCAATCTGCTGAAGCGCATGAACCGCGAACTCGGCGCCAATTTTCACCTCGATCAGTTCGAGCACCATGCGGTATTCAACCGTGAACGCAGCCGCATCGAGATGCACCTGGCGAGCCTCACCCGGCAGAAAGTTCGGATTGCGGGCGAAATGATTGAATTCCGCGCCGGCGAGACCATCCACACCGAGAACAGCTACAAATACAGCGTTGCGTCGTTTGGCGCGCTGGCGCGTGGCACGGGATGGGCGCCGGTGGCGGCGTTTACCGACGGCGCCGGCCTGTTCTCGATTCAGGCCTTCCGCCGCATACCGGCACTGCGCCAAGACGCCTGATCCGCACGCCTGACCGTTGCCTCGCCAGCCGGGGCGTTTATAACGTCCCGCGCCCATCCGGGCAGGTGAGGATCAATGCCAGAGCAAGACGTCGTCTCGACCGGCGCGCATGTCCGCAGGCCGAGCCATCAATTTACATGGCCGGGCGGACGCAAGATTGCGGTTGTTTTCAATCTCGCCTTCGAGCGGTGGTCGGACGGCAAGGCGCCGCCGATTGGCCCCATGGGCAATCCGCTGCCGGCCGGAACCTTCGATACCAATGCGCTGTCGTGGGGCGCGTTCGGGTCGGTGCGCGGCATCGATCGTTTGTTGCGGATCCTCGAACGGCAGGCGGTGCGTGCCAGCGTAATGACCAGCGGCGCATTCTCTGAGAGCGCGCCTGCGACCGTCCGGCGCATCGCCGAGGAGGGGCACGAGATCGTTGCCCATGCCTGGGCGCAGGATGTGATCCCGGCTCGGCTCAGCGTCGAAGACGTGCGGCTCGATATCCAAAAAACCACAGATGCGCTTGCCAGCGTCTCCGGCCGGTCGGTTCGCGGCTGGATCAGCCCACGCGGCACGCCGCATGCGGACAGTGCGCGGCTTTTGCTCGAGGCCGGGTATCAGTGGCAGGGCGACGTGTTCGACGACGACCGGCCGTACATTCAGGACTTGGACAAAGGCTCGCTCGCGGCGATCCCGCTCACCATGGAGGTGAACGATCTGCCGCATGCGATGCGCTACGGCCGTTCCCCGCGGCAGTTCGTCGAGCTGTTCGACGACACCTTGCGCGCAGCGCTTGCGCTCGACGAGCCGATGGTGCTCGACGTCACGGTGCATTGCCATTGCTACGGCCATGCCGGCGGCGCTTATGCTTTTGAAACCATCGCGCGCCTTGCCAAGGAGCGCGATGACATCTGGATCGCGCGGCGCGATGACATCGCAACGCATCTTCTCGAAACACTGGATTCACGGAAATAGGATCTGACTATGAAAATCGTCGGTTTTGAATCGGACAAGGGCCTGCGTCTCGGCGTCGTCGAGGGCGATCAGGTGATCGATTTGCAGGAAGTCGATTCCCGCATTCCGAGCAACCTCGCTGAAGTGCTGCAGAAGGACGGTCTGTCGTCGCTCGCCGATGCGGCGAAGAAGGCTCCGGCCGGTGCGCGCCGTCCGCTGAAGGGTCTGAAATATGCGCTGCCGGTGGCGCGTCCGGGCAAGATTCTCTGCCTCGGCCTCAACTACATGGATCACGTCAAGGAAGGTAACTACAAGGACAATATCCCGAAGTGGCCGTCGCTGTTCCTGCGCGTGCTGTCGTCGTTCGTGCCGCATGAAGCTGCGCTCATCCGCCCGCAGGCGTCGATCCAGTTCGACTATGAAGCCGAAATGGTCGCAGTGGTCGGCAAGCGCGCCCGCCATCTGACCATGGATAACGCGCTCGACTGCATCGTCGGCTATTCGGCGTCGAACGAAGGTTCGATCCGCGAATTCCAACGCCACACCTCGCAGTGGACGGCCGGCAAGAACTTCGACAAATCGGGCAGCATCGGCCCGTGGATGATCACTGCCGACGAACTGCCGAAGGGCGGCAAGGGCCTCAAGATCGGCACGCGCCTCAACGGCAAGGTTCTGCAGGACGACAACACCGACAACATGATGTTCCCGCTGGCGGAAACGCTGGTCTATGCGACCAAGGGCATCACGCTGGAGCCGGGCGACGTGATCCTGACCGGCACGCCCTCGGGCGTCGGCCATGCGCGGAAACCCGATCCGATCTGGATGAAGGCGGGCGACGTCTGCGAGATCGACATCGAAGGCATCGGCGTTCTGCGCAATCCGATCGAGGACGAGCGCGTCTGAGCGGCGCGCCAACCGGCATTACCAGAGGGGGCACCTTTTCATGGCAACTAACATTCTCACCATCTGCGGTAGCCTGCGGAAAAAGTCGTACAATCGCGGGCTGATGAACGTACTGCCGTCGGTGGCGCCGGCCGGCATGACGTTCAAGGAATCGCCGTCGATCGCGGCGATTCCGCACTACGATGCCGATGACCAGAACACGGCGGGCTTTCCTGCATCGGTGACGGCGTTTGCCGATGCGATCCGTCAGGCCGACGGCATCATCATCGTCACGCCGGAATACAACTGGACGATCCCGGGCACCCTGAAGAACGCGCTCGACTGGGTCTCACGGATGAAGGATCAGCCGTTCGCCGGCAAGCCGGTGGCGTTGCAGTCGGCGACGCAGGGGCCGCTCGGCGGCGCGCGGGTGCAGTATCACCTGCGGATGACCTTCACCTACCTCAACTGCTTCATCTTCGGTACGCCGGAGGTCTTCGTCGGCTTCGCGCAGAACAAGTTCGATCCGGAGACGCTGGAGCTGAAGGATGAGGCGACCCGGAAGGTGATCGCGTCACAACTCGAAGGCTTCGCGAAGTTCATCGAGCGCGTGAAGACCTGATTGGCCTGGCAGCGGGAGAGACGAGCATGTTCAAGCGGACACTGGTGATGGCGGCGGGTCTCGCTGCCCTGGCGCTGTCGGCCGCGGCCACCTCGGCCGTGGCGCAGACTTATCCGGACCGGCCGATCAAGCTCGTCATTCCGCTGGCGCCCGGCGGCGGCACGGACATCACCGGCCGCACGCTGGCCGATGCCGTTGCCGCGGACTGGAAGGCGACGATCGTTCCGGAAAACAAGACCGGCGGCGGCACCACCATCGCTTCGGCTGCGGTGGCGAGCGCGCCCGCGGACGGCTACACGGTCTACGTCAACACCGCGAGCTTCATCATCTCGGCGCGGATGATGTCGAACCTCAGCTACGATCCGCAGAAGGACTTCGTGCCGGTTTCGCTCGCCGCGTCGTCGGACCATGTGCTCGTGGTCAGCGCGAAACTGCCGGTGAAGACGTTTCCTGAGTTCGTCGCCTGGGTGAAATCGAAGAACGGCGACGCCACCTTCGCGTCATTCGGTGCCGGTTCGTCGTCGCATCTCGGCTTCGAGCTGTTCCTGCACCGGCTCGGCGTGAAGATGGTGCACGTTCCTTACAAGGGCAACGCGCCGGCGATGACCGATCTGCTTGGTGGGCATGTCGATGCGATGTTTGCCGACCATGTCGACGAGAGCCTGAAGTCGGACAAGCTGCGCATCCTGGCGATTGCCGGCTCCAAGCGGTCGCCCGAAGTGCCGAACGTGCCGACCCTGCAGTAACTCGGTATGAAGGACTTCACCTCGCGCTCGTTCTACGGCGTGATGGTGCGCTCCGGTACGCCGCAGCCGATCATCGACAAGTGGAACGCAGCGATCCGCGCTGCGCTGCAGAAGCCTGACGTACAGGCGAAGCTGCGCCAGCAGGGCATCGACCCGATCGGCTCGACGCAGGCCGAATATGTCGATTACCTGAAGGCGGAAGACGCCAAATACGCGGAAGCGGCGGCACTGCCGTCGGTCAAGGGACCCGCAAAGTAGGCGTCTTCACGGCGTTGCCTGCTGCGCCATCAAATCGACATGCCCGGCCTGAGTGCCGGGCATTTTTCTTTATGCAAGCTTCTTGCCGGCGAGCCAGCGTTCGCCCTTGCGGTACAGCGCTGCGAGTTCGGGACCGTCGAGGCCGGGCATGTCTTTCTTCACCGTGAAGCCTGCCCGCGTCTGAAGATAGGCGAGGTGGCGATAGCCGACCGGGAAACTGCCCAGCAGTTTCTTGTAAAGTTTGAGCTTTGCCGACGGGTCGACCGGATCGATCTGGTCTCGCTCATAGATCGGCTGCAGCAGCACGAGGCCCCATTTGCCCTTCCGCTTTTCCAGGAAGGTGTAGAAACGGCCAGTGCAGACCACATCGCACAAGACGTTCTCGACCATGCCGCGCTGGGTGATGGTCATCTTCGACTGGCCGATGGCACGCTTGCCTTTGACGTCGATGCTGTGGCCGGCGAAGGCGTGCCAAATCCGCGCGCCGTTGTCGTAGCCCTGCTGGCTGACCTTGATGAACTGTTCGGCGTTCCCCTGGAACCAGGTCGCCATCATCATTCCGTCCGGATGCCAGAGTGTCCGGAAGCGCGCCCAATCGCGAGCATCGCGATAGATACCCCAATTTTCGATCAGGGCGCGGATCGCCAGCGCATCGCTCTGGTTTGTCATCAGGCCACAAGCCCATGCTACGGTATCGGGAATTGCGGCGGACATTTAGCGAAGGGCTGATGCAGATGGCAAGGTTGAGTGGGCGGGTGGCGATCGTGACCGGCGGCGCGCGCGGAATCGGCCGGCACTATTCGGAGGCGCTGGCAGCGGCCGGCGCTCGCGTCATGGTTGCGGATATCGCCGACGGCCGCGATCTGGCGGATTCGCTCAACGCGCATCTCAAGAGCGACTGCGCGGCAAGCATGTCCTTCGATGTCAGCGACGAAGATTCGGTGCGTGACCTGGTGGCGACGACCCTCGACCGCTTCGGCCAGATCGACATTCTGGTGAACAACGCGGCGCTCTATTCGACGCTGCCGCCGGTGAAAGTGACCGCGATCGAGACCGAATTGTGGGACAAGGTGATGGCGGTGAATGTCCGCGGCCCGTTCCTGATGGTGAAGCACGTCGTCCCGCATATGATCGCGCGCAAAGTCTCCGCTGGAGAAGTGCGCGGCAAGATCATCAACATCGCGTCGGGCACGGCCTATAAGGGCCTGCCTAACTTTTCGCACTATGTGACCTCGAAAGGCGCGATCGTCGCCTTCACCCGGGCGCTGTCGCGCGAACTCGGGCCGCACAATATCGGGGTCAATACGCTCGCGCCCGGCCTGATCCTCAGCGACACCGGTATTGAGAACACTGCGCATATCGACGAGGCCCGCGACAAGGTGCTGCAGAGCCGAGCCTTCAAACGCGACGGCTATCCGCCGGATCTGACCGGCGCGCTGGTGTTTCTGGCCTCTTCCGACAGCGATTTCATGACCGGCCAGACGCTGGCGGTCGACGGCGGCTCGATCAACACCTGAGGGCCCAGTCCATCGTCAGACCGCATGGCGGGCCTGCGGTTGATCTGGAACAGTTTCAGCCGCAACCGATCTGCGTTATACAAGCAGGGAATAATCTTTTCCCGGAGGTTTCGTCATGGCAGTCGCAACTGCTACCCCGTCCCATCCCGACGCGAAGCACAATGTCACCGGCGCTCGGCAGGCCTATTACGACAAGATCGCTAAGGACAGCCTGGCGCCGCTGTGGGAAGTGCTCAAGGGCCTCGTCACGCCCGAGCCGAAGACCACGGTGCAACCGAAGGTCTGGAAGTTCGATCGCATCAAGCAGTTGATGATGGAAGCGGGCGACGTGATCACCGCCGAAGAGGCGGAGCGCCGCGTGCTGGTGCTGGAGAACCCGGGCATGCCCGGCACGTCCCGCGTCACCAATTCGCTGTTCGCCGGCATCCAGTTGATCCTGCCGGGTGAGGTTGCCGACGTGCATCGTCACGTCGCCTCCGCGATCCGCTTCGTGCTGGACGGCGAGGGCGCCTACACCGCGGTGGAAGGCGAGAAGACGATGATGTCGCACGGCGACTTCATCATCACTGCCAACTGGGCTCCGCACGACCACGGCAATCCCGGCAAGCAGCCGGTAATGTGGCTCGACGTGCTCGACATGCCGACCATCAATCACTTCGAAACCTCGTTTGCCGAGCATTTCGACGAGAAGATGCAGAAGGCGAATTTCGAGGACGGCGACTCGTTCGAGCGCTATGCGACCGGCGTTCTGCCAGACGGCATGCCGGCGGTGACCAACCGCAGCCCGGTGATAAACTATCCGTATTCGAAGATGCGGCCGATCCTCGAACGGCTGAAGAAGACCGGCGATATCGACAAGCGCCACGGCGCACGCGTGCGCTACGCCAACCCGATCAACGGCGGGCCGGTGCTGCCGACCATGGGCGCGAACCTTGCGCTGTTCCCGAAGGGCTTCAACGGCGAGCCGTACCGCTCGACCGACGGCACGGTGTTCGTCTGTGCCGAAGGCAAGGGCCGCACCACGATCGACGGCAAGGACTACGAATGGGGCGTCAACGACGTATTCGTGGTGCCGCCATGGAAGCGCTATCAGCACCATGCCGACGAGGACGCCGTTCTGTTCTCGATCTCCGACAAGCCCGCGCAGCAGGCGCTCGGCATCTGGCGCGAAGGCAACTGAGTGCCACCCTCAATCGATGCAAAAATGGCCGGGCATGCCCGGCCATTTTCTTTTGGGAAGGCGCTACGCTGCTGCCTGCTTCGTGGAGCGCAGCCGCATCATGTCGAAGGCGAGAAGCGCGATGGCGGCAACGATGCCGACGAAGTTGAAATAGATCGCGCCCGAGAACGCTTCCGGCGGCAGGCACACTAGCAACGCCAGTCCGCCATAGGCGAGCCGCCAGGGTCTCGTCAGTGGCCCCAATGCAAAGCCGACCACGGCCGCGGTGCCGAGCCAGATGCCATACAGCACGCGGCTGAAGTTGAGCACGATTTCGGCCCAGCTTCCGTCCATCAGCAGGCTCGGCGTCAGCACGAACAGGAACGGCAGGAGGAACGTCGACCAGCCGACCAGACACGCCATCCAGCCGGTTTTCCAGCCGGACACGCCGGCGATGTTGGCGGCGGCATAGGCCGCGAACGCCACCGGCGGCGTGATCATCGACAGGATGCCGTTGTACATGACGAACATATGCGCGGCCATCGGCGTGACGCCGAGCTTGACCAGCGCGGGCGCGAGCAATGTCGCGGTGAGGATGTAGACGCTGACCGTCGGCAGGCCGATCCCGAGCACGAAGGCGAGGACCGCCACCAGCAACAGCAGCAGAAACACATTGTCGCCGGACAGCGTCAGCAGTTGCGCGGTCATCGAGAAGGCAAGACCGGAGATGCTCATGATCCCGACCATGATGCCGGCAGCGGCACCGATCAGGATAATGTCGAGCGAGACGCGGCCGGTGTCGATCATCGCCTTGAGCATGTCGAGCAACGAGACGCGTTTGCCGCGATAGCCGCGCAGCAAAGCGAACACCACCAGCATCAAGGTCGCGATGACGGCGGCCTTCTCAGGCGTCAGCACCAGCGTTTCCGGATACATCAGGGCGATGACGAGGAAGGCGATCGGCACCAGGAAGTGCCAGCCGGCCTTGAGGATTTCACTCAGCGGCGGCGTCTCCTCACGCATCGCGCCGATCTTCTCCTTTGCCGCTTCGAGATCGACGTGAAAGAAAAGACAGGCGTAATAAAGGATCGCCGGGATCGCCGCGGCGATACAGACCGTGCCGTAGGACACCTGCAGGACCTCCGCCATGATGAAGGCGGATGCGCCCATCACCGGCGGCATCAACTGCCCGCCGGTGGAGCCGACGGATTCGATTGCGGCCGCGCGATATTTGGAAAAGCCGGAGCGCGCCATGCTCGGAATGGTGACGATGCCGACCGCGAGCACGTTGGACACGGCGCTGCCGGAGATCATGCCGAACAGCGCGGAGCCGACCACGGCGATCTTGGCGGCGCCGCCGCGAAACCGCGCCATCGCCGCCATCGACAGATCGGCGAAGAAGTCGGCGCCGCCGGTGCGCGCAAGCACTTGGCCGAGGATCGTAAAGGGAATGACGATCAGCACCGAAACCTGCAGGATCGGGCCGATCGCGCCGTTGAGATCGAGGCCGAGATAGATCGTCAGCCGTTCCGGCGAGACATACCGCGTCTGGAACGCGCCGGACAGGTGCGGGCTGATGAAGATATAGACCGCCATCGCCAGGATGATGCCGACGAAGCCCCAGCCGGAAATGCGGCGGCTGCCTTCCAGCACCAGGAACACGAGGAGGGCGCTGACGATCAGCCCATCCCACGGCAGCATCGGCGCGTCCTGCGTCAACCGCTCGTAGTAGACGGCGATATAGCCGCACAGCGCAAGCGAGAGGGCGACCGCGACCCAGTCGCTCCAGTGCCGTTTGCGGCCGCTTTCGGCGATGAAGGCGAGCGCCAGCGTCAGCCCGAGGCTAACGGTGAGCATCTGCTCGACATAGAACGATGCGCCGAACACGACGCGCGGAATGTCGAGCACCCACAGCACGACGATGGCTACCAGCAGCCCCTGGAAGATCGTGGTCCAGAGCAATGTGGCGCGCGACGCGGTGGCCGCAAAGGCCGCCGCGTCGGGAACGATTCTCTCTTCGCTCACGGATGATCCGCCTGTGCTCGGCGTTAATCGACTGGTTTGGCGTCGATCTTGTTCTCGGCGAAATATTTCAGCGCGCCGGGATGATAGGGGATGTCATATTTCTTATAGAGACCCGCCGCCGTGAACTCGCGCAGCGCCGGCTGGATGGTGAGCATGTCATCCTTGTTCTTCACCATCGTGTCGATCAGCTTGTAGACGACGTCGTCCGACACCTTGCTGTTGGTGAACAGCATGTTGTCCCAGGTGTAGACGTTCATCGCCTTCGGCACGCCGACATAGAACGGGTTCGGCTGCACCATGGTGAGATAGCCGCCGGCCAGGATCTTCTTGGCTTCCGGCATGCCGCTTTCCGGCACTTCGAGCGCGAGGATGCCGCCGACGGTCGCGTCGACTTCGCGAACCTTCGGCGCGCCGAAGGCAAAGAAGAACATGTCCGCGTTGCCCGCGGCGAATTCGTCCGCGCCGCGGATGACGTTCGGCACCAGGACGGGCTTGATGTCCTTCTCGGTGAGGCCGCCGGTCATCAGCATCGCCTTGGCGAGCGGATCGATGGTTTTCATCGCCGAATAGCCGAACACGACGCGCTTGCCCTTGAGGTCGGCCATGGTCTTCATGCCGCTGTCCTTGCGCACGAAGTAGGCGCCGCGCAGCGCCTGGATCGAGCCGATCAGCCGCAAGTCCTTGTTGGCCGCCTTGGCGCCTTCCACCTCGAAGATGTTGGCAATGCCGAATTCCGCTTCGCCGCGCCCGACAAGGGGGATCAGCACGGATTCGCCGGCAGTGGGTTGGATCACCGCATTGATGCCGGTCTTGTCCTTCAGCACCTTGGCGATGGCGGAACCAGTGGTGTGGTTGAGCGTTCCCGGCTGCATGGTGGCGAAGCCGAAGGTCTGCGCCGACGCCGCGCCGGCGCTCAACAACAATGCCGCGCAACCGATGGCCACCGATCGGAGTTGACGTCGGGTGATAGTCATCTCGCTGTTCTCCCCCTATTGTTCTCTTTTCAGGCCGGATCGTGCGTCCGGTCCGTCGTTGATCCGGAATCGATCTTTGCACAGGCCATGGCGTCTGGCGAGCCGGGGCGGCGTCCCAACAACCCTGTCGAGCGGGATCGATTGATGATGTTGAAATTCGTTCAGGACACGCCATCGCAGCGGGTGGTGTTCGGTGCCGGCAGCCTGGCGCGACTCGCGGAAGAGGTGACGCGGCTCGGCCTGTCCCGTGTGCTGGTGGTGGCGACGCCCGGTCATGGTGCGCGATTGGCGTCGCTGGCAGCCGACCTTCTGGGATCGTCCAGCGCCGGCGTGCATGCGCAGGCAGTGGTGCATGTGCCGCGCGCCGTGGCGGAAGCGGGAATCGCGGAAGCGGCCCGCACCAAGGCCGACGGTGTCGTCGCCATGGGCGGCGGTGCCGCGATCGGTCTCGCCAAGGCGATCGCCATTGCCAGCAATCTGCCGATCATCGCCGTGCCGACCACGTATTCCGGATCGGAAGCGTCGCCGATCGCTGGCACCACCGATGGCGAGCGCAAGGTCACCGTGCGTGACCCCAAGGCGCTGCCGAAAACGATCATCTACGACCCCGATCTCACGCTAGGTCTGCCGCCGGCGGTGAGTGCGGCCAGCGGCCTCAACGCCATCGCCCATGCGGTTGAAGGTTTGTGGATCGCGGAGCGCACGCCCGTGAGCTGCGCGATGGCGACGGAAGCGATGCGTCTCTTCGCCGATGCGCTGCCGAAAGTGGTCGCCAACGGCAATGATCGCGATGCGCGCGCGGCGTGCCTGTCGGCGGCGTGGCTGTGCGGCATCGTGCTGACGAGCGGCACTGCGCTGCATCACAAGCTCGCGCATGTGCTCGGCGGTCTCGGCATGCCTCACGCGGAGACCCACTCGATCATCCTGCCGCATGTGACGCGCTTCAACCTCGATGCCGCGCCCGACGCGCACGAGCGGCTGTGCGATACGCTGGAGACAAATGACCCGGCGCATGCGCTTGGCGTGATGCTATCGTTGTTCCCGATCCCGCAGGCGCTGCGCGAGGTCGGCCTCCCGCGCGACAAGATCGGCTTCGTTGCGGCAGAAGCCGCGAAACTCAACATCACCGCACCGCGTTCTGCGAATGAGGCGGAAATCCGCGGCATTCTCGAAGCGGCGTATTGAAGAGGAGGCGGTTATGGAACAGTTGACGGCTGGGCACGGCGCGCTGACGGCAGTGCGCACCGGGCGGGGCCGCGACCTCGTGCTGTTCCATGCGCTATTCGCGGACCGGACATTGTTCGATCCGCTGCTGCCGCAGCTTGCCGAGCGATTCCGCGTTACGCTGTTCAATCTGCCGGGCTTCCATGGCTCTGAGCCGGCGATGCTGCCGCTGATGGATGCCTATCTGGCGCGGCTCGAGGACGGCTATCAGGAGTTCGATATCGCGCCGGACGCGGTGCTGCTTGGCGCGGGCTTCGGTGGTCTGCTGGCGCTCGCTTTCGCGCTCGATCATCCCGAACGGGTCGGCAAGCTGATCGTCAGCGGCACGAGCGCGCGGCTCGGCGATGACGATCGCGCGCGGTTGCCGCTGCTGGCGGATGCGGTCGCGGCCGCCAACATCGATCCGGTGGCTGAGCAATTGGTGGAGCGGCTTTACTCACCGGCGTTCCGTGCCGGGCGCGATGTTGCGGACCTCTGCCGCCGCACATTGCTGAACATCAATCCGAAGGCGATGGATGCGGCCTGCAAGGTGCTCGCAGAAGCAGATCTTGTACCGCTGCTCGGTCGCCTCGATGTGCCGACACTGGTTGTCGCCGGTGCGGAGGATGCGATGCTGCCGCCCTCGGAGCAAAAGGCGTTGGCTGGCCAGATCGCCGGCGGCACCTATCGCGCGATCGACGGCAGCGGACATTTTCCGATGCTGGAGCAGCCGGAAGCCTTCCGCGCCGCGATTGCGCGCTTCGTCGGACTCTAGATCAGTAGTTTAACCGAGCGCGGTCAGCACCGCGCGGGCGATGGCATCGGTGCCGTCCGGTCCGCCGAATTCCATTGGCTTGATGCCGCTGCGGAAGGCATCATCGACCGCGCGCTCGATCCGTTGCGCGGCTTCCGCTGCCGGTTCGTGGTCGTGCTTGTCGGCGAGCCAGTCGAGCATCATCGCTGTCGACAGGATCATCGCCGTAGGATTGGCCTTGCCCTGACCCATGATGTCCGGCGCGGTGCCGTGGCATGGCTGGAACACCGCATGGGTGTCGCCGACATCGGCCGACGGCGCCATGCCGAGCCCGCCCACCAGACCTGCGGCGAGATCCGACAGGATGTCGCCGAACATGTTCTCCATCACCATGACGTCGAAATCCCAAGGCCGGCGCACGAGTTGTGCCGCCGCCGCGTCGACATACATGTGCGAGGTCGAGACGCCCGGCATCATTTTCGCGCGCTCGTCGAAGATGTCGCGGAACCAGGCAAACGCCTTGAACACGTTGGCTTTGTCGACGCAGGTGAGGTGACCTGGCCGGCCACGCTTCTTGCGCCGTTCGGCCAGCCGCAGCGAGAAGTCGAACAGACGGGTACAGGTCTTGCGCGTCATCACCAGCGTTTCGCGCGCCTCGTCATGGGTGACGACGCCTTTGCCCATCGACGAGAACAGGCCCTCGGTGGATTCGCGGATCACCACGAAATCCATGCCCTTCTCATGGGCGCCCACGATCGGGCTTGGCGCGCCCGGCACCAGCCGCGCGGGTCGCACGCCGGCATAGAGATCGAAGATGAAGCGGAGCTCCACTTGCGGCATGATCTCGGTGTTGTCCGGATAGCGGATCGACGGCATGCCGCAGGCGCCGAGCAGGATAGCGTCGGCTTCGTCGCACAGACGGACAGTGCTCTCCGGCATCGACTTGCCGGTTTCCTTGTAGTGGTAGGCACCGGCCGGCGCCTCGGTGAAGCGGAACCCGAGATTGGGCGTGGTCGCCGCGATCCGTTCCAGCACCGCCAGTGCCGGCCTGGTGACCTCCGGCCCGATCCCGTCGCCGGGCAACACCGCAATATGGAATGCGTCATTCGCGCGCATGGCCGCTTTCTCCCGCCCCAATAGACCAACGGATCAAGCGCCGCTCTGGCGTTGTCCCGCAACGTCGGATTATCCTCCGCGCCGCTCTGTGGCAACGCGGGGCCAAAGATAAACGGGAGGGCGACATGAAGACACGAATTTCCAAGCTGCTATCCATTTGTGCGGTGGCAGTACTGACTCAGACGTCGGGCGCGCTGGCGGCCTGGCCGGAGCGCGCGATCACGTTGATCGTGCCGTTCTCGGCAGGCGGCCCGACCGACATCATCTCGCGGCTGCTCGGGGAGCCGATGAGCCGCGCCCTCGGCCAGCAGGTGGTGGTCGAGAACGTGGTGGGTGCCGGCGGCACCATCGCGGTAACCCGCGTC
>JBQCFU010000679.1:0-2029 GCA_051958775.1 Pseudolabrys sp. | reverse complement strand
AGGATGAGGCGGATTGAAAGTCGCGCCTGCCTCTGGTCGTCCCGATGCGATTGTCAAACAGCCCGCCTGTTTTCGGACAAGCATCACCGCCCCTGTTCTTTGCGGCGCGGGGACGCCGTAAGCCTGTTTCGTCCCTCGCCGATAGGCGAGGGAGACGGAGCGCCACGTGGCGCAACGTCTTCATTGTCCGATGCCGCCTCGCGACAACACCGGAGCGCATCTCGCCGGCCAGGGAGAGACACGCGCGCCCTGCGGCGCTCCGTATCGCAGCGATTTCGCTCCCTGGGACCGTAGCTTCCGGGGCGCGGACAGGCAGGATTTGCGCCCTGCCATGATCCTGCGGGCTTTGGCCCGCGTTCGTCCGGCCCGCGTCCAGCCCTTTAATCTGGGCGGCCCCACTTAGTTGGGACGGACGGTGACCCCAGGGCGTCCCGGACGCATGGGTGCGAACCATGCGCGCGGGCGCTGCCCGACCGGGCCTGTTCTCCGGCCCGGCCCCTTCAACGCGACGGGCCCGGTGCATGTCGCACCGAGCCCGTTCCCGCCGAAAGCTGCTCCGCTTCAAGACGCCTCATGAAACGTCCCTCGTCGAGCAGGTGAAAAAGAATATAATCCTAAAATCATCCAAAGTCAACTATGCCGAATCCGCATGAGTTGTGTGGTCAGGCGGCGATTGCGCCGGGGCCGCGGGCGGCTATCGTTGGCCATGGGACTTCCATGGTGATGCGATGCAGACAGCAACGAAAATGGCGCTGACGTCGAAGAGCTATCCGGTCGACGACTTCGCCGCCGCGCAGGAGTTCTTCCATTCCAACGGCTGGACCGATGGTCTGCCGGTGGTGCCGCCGACGGAAGACGCAGTTGCGGCGTGTCTCGACTGGGCGATGATGCCGCCGGATCAGTTGATCGGCATCGAGCCGGTGCGCGCGCAGCCGATCACCGCCGAAAAGCTCGCCATCAACGCGGTGATGGCCGGCTGCCTGCCGATGCATTTTCCCATCGTCGCCGCCGCCTGGCAGGGGATGCTGAAGGACGAATTCCTGCTGCACGGGATTTCGTCGTCGACCGGCGGCTGCGCCGTGCTCGTCGTTATCAACGGGCCGATCCGTCTCGAGATCGGCGCGGCCTCGACCTTCAATGCGCTCGGCAACAGCGATCGTGCAACCTCGGTGATCGGCAGAGCGATCAGATTGTCGCTGATCAATCTCATGGACGTGCGGCCGGGCGGCATCGACCGCTCGACGCTCGGCCATCCCGGCAAGTTCTCCTACTGTCTCGCCGAGGACGAGGAGGACACGACCTGGGAGCCACTGTCGGTGTTCCGCGGCGTGCCGAACGACGGCACCTCGGCCGTGACGGTGATGGCGGCGCTGGCGCCGCGCCAGATCATGAACGAGTGGACCACCGACCCGAAGGAGATCCTCGAAACTTTCGCGGCGGAGATGCGCGCCAACCAGCGGCACTATTCGATCTATGGCGGCAACTACGCCGTCATCATCCCGAAGCAGTTGCGCGAGCACATCCAGAACGCCGGCTGGTCGAAGCGTGACATCGCCGAATTCCTGTTCGAGCGCGCGCGCATCAAGCGCAAGGAATGGGCCGATGTCGGCAAGGCGGCGATCGTGCGCGACCGGCCGGAGAAGGTGCATCCAGCGCTGGAATCGCCGGATCATCTGCTGGTGATCGCCGCGGGCGGCCCGGCCGGCGGCTTCGGCGCGGTGATTCCGCCGTGGATGGGCTCGAAGACCAAGGCGGTGACGGTGCCGCTCGGCGTGTGTGTCGATTGCGAGCCGCCGAAGGCTTAGATGCTTGCTTTCTTCCCTCTCCCTAGCGGGAGAGGGTGCCGAGCCGCAGAGCGGCGAGCCGGGTGAGGGGTTACGGTCTCACAGACGCCACGAACCCCCTCACCGGCTCGGGGGGGGCAGGAGGTGGGCGCGCAGCCCCCACAACCCCCACCGGGGGCGGGGGGGGGGGGCACAGCACACAACCGAAGAAAAAAAGGGAGGAGCAGGAAATGGGTTACGCAGTA
>JBQCFU010000678.1:0-3864 GCA_051958775.1 Pseudolabrys sp. | reverse complement strand
GGATGGTTTCCAGATCCTCGCGAAAGCCCAGATCGAGCATTTCGTCAGCCTCGTCGAGGACGATGGCCTTCAATTCCGAGACGTCGAGATTGCCGCGCCGCAGGTGGTCACAGAGCCGCCCCGGCGTCCCGACCACGATGTGTGCGCCGTAGCCCAGCTCGCGCTGTTCCCGGCGCGGGTCCATGCCGCCGACGCAGGAGACGATGCGCGCGCCGGTGTGCTGATAAAGCCACGCGAACTCCTGCTGCACCTGCAGGGCAAGCTCTCGGGTCGGTGCGACGATCAATGCGAGCGGATTGGCCGCGCGTTCGAAACGATCCGTGTCGCCGAGCAGGTTCCTCGCGATCGACAATCCATACGCGACGGTCTTGCCGGAGCCGGTCTGCGCCGACACCAGCAGATCGCGGCCGTCGGCCGCATCGGCCAGCACCGCCGTCTGTACTGGCGTCGGTTCGGTGTAGTTTCGGCCGGCCAGAGCCTGGGCGAGCAAGGCGTGGACCGAGGCCGGATCGAAAACGGTTGGGGTGGACGGTGGTGTTGTCGGCGTCGATGTCACGAGATGTCAGACCTTGATGGTTTGTGCGCAACGGCGCTCAAACCGGATGGATGGCCGCGCGCGCCCGCCAGAGGGAACCGCCGCGCAGACCGGAGGAATGGGTGGATGGGAAAATGGTCCACGCCGCGCGAAGTCGCGGCGCCGATCATGGGTGGCTATTTGGCCTGCGATTAGCCCAAGATCGGCCGATTGTCAGCCGGATCCGGCTCGCCTGCTCTTCACACTCTCAATACTCGTCGTGGCGATGGTGGCGCACCCGACACGATTCGAACGTGTGACCTTTGCCTTCGGAGGGCAACGCTCTATCCAGCTGAGCTACGGGTGCTTCCGGACCCCATCGAGGGGCTTGGCGCGTTCATAGTCCAACCCGGCGGTGGCGGCAACCGGGCTGGCATATCCGGGATGCTTTCGGGATCCGGGACTGCCCGACGATTAGCCGTGGCGGGACCGGGAGAGCCGATTTAGGCTGCGGCGCCTGTGACCCGCCTGTTCGATTCCTCGCTCGGATCCGGGTCTCTCCGACCCCTGACTGCCCCATCCCTGACTGCCTATCCCCACTGCCAATGTCCATCTTCACCGACCAGATCCTGCTGATCGTCACCACCCCGCTCTATGTGGCGGTGATCGCGATGGAATGGGGGCTGGCCGCGTGGCACGGCCGGAACACCTATACGCTGGGCGACACGGCAACCAATGTCTACCTGACCGCGCTCAATACCGTCCTCGACGCGCTGATGGCTGGCGTTACCCTGGCGTTCCTGAGCTGGTTCTACGGCCATCGCCTGTTCGGCTTCGCGCCGGCCGGCGCGCCGTACTGGTTCGCGCTCTTTCTGCTGCAGGACTTCGCCTATTACGTCCTGCACTATGTCGATCATCACTGCCGCTTCTTCTGGGCGACGCATGTGACGCACCATTCGTCGCTGCACTTCAATTTCTCGACCGGCTTCCGCGCCTCGGTTTTCCAGCCGTTTTACCGGATGTTCTATTTCGCGCCGCTGGCGCTGGCCGGGTTCCAGCCGGCCGATATCCTGGTGATGTATGCGGCGATGCAGATCGTCGGCACCTTTGTGCACAACGACCGCTGCGGCAAACTCGGGCCGCTGGAATGGGTGTTCGTGACGCCGTCACATCACCGCGTCCATCATGCGTCGAACCCCGGCTATCTCGACAAGAACATCGGCATGACGCTGATCGTCTGGGATCGGCTGTTTGGCACGTTCGCCGCCGAGGACCCGCGCGAACCGGTGCGCTATGGCATCACCCGGCCGGTCGTGGATCGCGGGCCGGTCAATATCCTGCTGCACGAGTGGCGCGATATCGGGCGCGACGTGCGTGGCGCGCGAAGCTGGAACGAGCGTTTTCGCTATGTTTTTGGCCCTCCGGGATGGGCTCCGCCGGACGGTCCTCGTTCCCCGGCCTCATCGGGAATCGCCGGAACGCCCGTCAAATAAGCCTTCCCGGCATTCTAAACTATGCTTTTGTGGGGAAATACCCGATTTTACGGGCGAAAAACGATTCACGCCGCGCTGCGAATCTCCTAGTGCTGATTCGGGGCGCGATTTGGCGCGCTCAAGGAGCTTGAAAGACATGGCAAAAGCAGCGGCGAAAGCAGCGCCGAAGGCGAAAGCAGGCGCAGTGAAGGCCTCTAAGCCGGTTACCCTCAAGGATCTGGCCAACCGTCTGGCCGAGGACCATGAACTCACCAAGAAGCAGGGCCAGGAGATGCTGACGGACCTCGTCGGCCTCATCACCAAGCACCTGAAGAAGGGTGAGCGAGTGAAGATCGTCGGTCTCGGTGTGTTGCAGGTGCGCAAGCGCGCCGCCCGCATGGGCCGCAACCCGATGACGGGCGAACAGATCCACATCAAGGCCAAGAAGAAGGTTGCCTTCCGCGCCTCCAAGGAGCTGAAGGAAGCCATCTGATCCGGCTTTCGGTTTCTGACGAAAAACCCGCCGGTTTCGCCGGCGGGTTTTTTGTTGGGCGGGAAGAAATTCTGAGTTGCGCGACGGCACGATCATGAGAGGCGCGCAACTCCATCCATCGTCATGGCCGCACGTGTTGCGGCCATCCACGTCTTTCGTTTGCAGCAAAACAAGACGTGGATGCGCGGAACAAGTCCGCGCATGACGTGGCGAGAGTGGCGCGCACTCTCAATCCATCTCATCCTCGGCAGTCACCCCTCGCCGAGCAATTCGCGGCGGCGGCGGTCGCTCTCTTCGGCGTAGCGGCGCAGCGTATAGGCTTCGCTCATCAGACCGACCACCTTGCGGTCGGCAAAGCTCGACACCACCGCGAGCGATTCCGCTTCCTCGCGGTCGAACGCAGCGGCGGCTTCCTTGGCGTTCATAGTCGGCACCAGCATGACGTCGCGCTGATGCAGCAGCGGTGCGATGCTTTGCACATCGGGATTGTCGATGCTGTGCGCCTCGGCGACGATCACCATGCCGGCATAGTTGCCGTCGGGATCGATCGCGACCGCATGCGAGGTGGAGCCGAGCGGAATGCGTTGGCGGAAATCCGCCAACGGCAGATCGTCGGGCACGGTCTTGACGTCGCGGCGCATCATCCGGCCGACCGTGAGATCGCGCAGCCAGCCGACATCGGCGGCGCTGCGGATGGCCTGTCCGCGCAGATGGAAGCGCCACGTCGCGAACGAGTAGCCGAACAATTCGCGGGTGAGCTGCGCCGAGAGGATGACCGCGACCAGCACCGCGGTGGTGAGCCAGAAATCGCCGGTGCTTTCCAGCGCAATGAACGTCATGGTCAGCGGCCCGCCGATCACCGACGCCGACAGCGCACCCATGCCGATGACGGCATAGGTGTCGGGGTTGAGCATCAGGTCCGGCCAGATCCAGTTGGCGCCGGCGGCGAACAGCCGTCCGCCCAGCGCGCCGATCAGCAGCGACGCGAAGAACAAGCCGCCGCGGAAGCCGGAGCCGAGCGAGATGATCGAGGCGATCGATTTCAGGACGAAGATCAGCGCGATGGTGGTGAGCGGCAGCTCCACCATGGCGGTGAGATGCAACGCACCGTGCCCGGAGCCAAGCACCTGCGGCGAGATCAAAGCGAGTGCGCCGACCAGCGCGCCGCCGATCGTCGGCCGCAGCCACACCGGCACGCGCAGTTGGCTGCTGACGCGTTCCCACAAGGCGACGCCGCGCATCAGCGTGATGCCGAGCAGTGCAGCCGCAAGGCCGAGCAGGCTCGCGATCACCAGATCGGAGCCCGCAACGGTGCCGCTGCTGGCGGCGATGATGCCGGTCGGCCGCAGCCAGTGGGTCGCGAGATAGCCGTTGAGCGCGGCGAT
>JBQCFU010000677.1:0-5452 GCA_051958775.1 Pseudolabrys sp. | reverse complement strand
GCGGGGGGGGCGCGGCGCGGTCCGACCCCCCCCCGGTGGGGCCCTCGCGCTCCTGTTGGGGGGGGGGGGGGGGGGGGGGGGGGGGGCCCCCCCCCCCCCCCCCCCCCCCACGCCGCTCTACATGCTCTATCAACGCGATTTCGGCATGTCGCCGCTGCTGCTGACGACGGTCTTTGCGGTTTACGCGTTCAGCCTGATCCTCGCGCTGGTGACCGTGGGCTCGCTGTCTGATTACGTCGGCCGGCGCCCGGTGATCTTCGGCGCACTGCTGACAAACGCGGCGGCCATGCTGCTGTTTGTCCGTGCGGATTCGATTGCAGTGCTGCTGGCGGCGCGCATCGTGCAGGGATTGGCGACCGGCGCCGCGATGACGACGCTGGGCGCGGCGATTCTCGATTCCGATCGCCAGCGTGGACCGATGTTCAACAGTGTCACGACGTTTGTCGGTTTGCTGGTCGGTGCACTCGGTTCCGGCGTGCTGGTGACGTTCGCGCCTTATCCGCATCAACTCGTCTATGCGGTGCTGCTCGCCGCATCGCTCGTTGCGGCCATCGCCGTCTGGCTGATGCCTGAAACAGTGACAAAGCAATCCGGCGCGCTGGCGTCGCTGCGCCCGCACTTGCACGTGTCGGCGGGCGCACGAAAGGCGTTCGTCCAGATGTCGCCCGTCAATATCGCGGGCTGGGCACTTGCCGGTTTCTATTTCTGTCTGATGCCGACGCTCATCGGTGCAGCAACCGGGCATCTGTCGCCGTTGATCGGCGGCGTCACCGTTGCGGTTCTGCTGCTGAGCGCGGCCATCGCCGTGCTGGTGCTGAACCGGTTCTCGACGGCGCAGACCCTGACGAATGGAGCGCTGGCGCTCGCGGCTGGCATCGCCATCATGTTGGCCGGCGCTTATGCCGGTAGCGTCACGATCATGATGCTGGGATCGGTGCTGGCCGGCATTGGATGCGGCGCCGTGTTTTCGGGAAGCCTGCGGCTGGTTCTGCCGCTGGCGGACGCGGCCACACGCGCCGGCCTGCTGGCGGCCTTCTATGTCGAAAGCTATCTGGCCTTCGCCGTTCCCGTGATGCTGATCGGTCTGTTTACGCCGCTGCTTGGCTTGCTGCGCGCCACCTACACGTTCGGCGGCTTGATCATCGTTCTCGCTTTGGTGTCGTTTATCGTGACGCGCCGGCTGTCACGGCCGGTCCCGGTTCGATAAAGTAGGGAGCACCGGAGGTGCTGCCATGAACAAGCCGATCAAACAGCCGGGTCCCGATCATCCGATCACTGTCGCGCCTAATCCGCGGCGGGTGGTGGTGACGGTGAACGGCCAAGTGCTGGCCGATACGACAAAGGCGCTGGCGCTGCGCGAGGCGTCCTATCCGCCGGTGCAATATATTCCGCGCGGCGACGTGGACATGAGTCGGCTCACCGCGACCGATCACGCCACCTATTGTCCCTATAAGGGCGACTGCAGCTATTTCTCCATCCCGGAACTGGGCGCGCGCGGCGACAATGCGGTGTGGAGCTACGTCACGCCGTATCCCG
This sequence comes from Pseudolabrys sp., assembly GCA_051958775.1. Classification (GTDB taxonomy): domain Bacteria; phylum Pseudomonadota; class Alphaproteobacteria; order Rhizobiales; family Xanthobacteraceae; genus Pseudolabrys. The sequence continues at coordinate 3,916 of JBQCFU010000677.1, read as the reverse complement.
CGGTGGCCGAGATCGCCGGCCATCTCGCCTTTTATCCGGATCGCGTGACGATCGAAGAGCGGTAGTAACGAGAAAGGACTTCGAGTGGGTCCTGTACCGGTAGAAGCCACTCGCTCTGTCATTGCCGGGCTTGACCCGGCAATCCATCTTTTTTGAAAAGATGGATGCGCGGATCAAGTCCGCGCATGACGATTTCGGAAAATATATCGAACTCTTAAAGTCGTTGGCGAGACGAAGGAGAGATCGGAATTTATCGACCGGTCTAACCACCGGGCATGGCGATGCGTCGGCTCACGCCCTCGGGGCGCGGCAGGCGTGCATGCGCCGCGAGCATGCGCTGCACATTGGCGGCGATGTCGGGCGGGAACGGCGCGACTTTTTTCGCCGTCATGTCCACATGCAGCATCATGCATTCCGAGGTGGCGGACAGCCAGCCGTCCTCGGCATGGCGCAATTCCTGGAAATAATGGATGCGCTTGGCGTCGGCGGCGATGAGATGGCAGGTGGCGGTGACCGGCGCGCCTTCGTGGATCTCACGCAGATAGCGCACATGCGCTTCCGCGGTCATGGTCGAGAACTTGCGCGCCTTGAGATAGTCCGGGCCCATGCCGAGCAGCACGAAGGCCTCGTCGGCGCCGCGATCGAACAGCACATTGTAATAGGCCATGTTGAGATGGCCGTTGTAGTCGATCCATTGCGGCTCGACCCGCATCACGGACGAGACGAACGGGGCGGGACTATCGGCGTGCGTGTCGGAACGGTTCAGCATGGCGCCATTGTCGCGGTGCCGCCCCGCGTCGTCAAATTGTGCCGTCAAATCCGGGAGAAGTTGCGCTGTGCACCGGGCCGCTTGACCACGCCCGCGCCGCCCGCCACGTTCGCTGCGCAACCTTACGATCGAAGGACACGACCATGACCGAAACAGCCCGTCGCCGCGATGACAAAGCCGCCGCTGCCGGGATCGCGGCGCTCACCGCCGCCTTCGGCAACCGGGTCGTCACCTCCCAGGCGGTACGCGAGCAGCACGGCAATTCGCTGACCTGGATTCCGAACCAGCCGCCGGAGGCGGTGGTGTTCCCGCAGACCACCGCCGACGTGCAGCAGATCGTGCGTATCTGCGCGCAGCACAATCTGCCGGTGATCCCTTACGGCGCGGGCACGTCGCTCGAAGGCCACATCAACGCGCCGTTCGGCGGCGTCAGCATCGACTTCCGCGACATGAACCGCGTCCTCGCCGTGCATGCCGAGGACCTCGACTGCGTCAGTGAGCCGGGCATCACCCGCAAGCAACTCAACGAAAATCTGCGCGACCAGGGCCTGTTCTTTCCGATCGATCCCGGCGCCGATGCCTCACTCGGCGGCATGGCCTCAACCCGCGCGTCGGGCACCAACGCAGTGCGCTACGGCACCATGAAGGACAATGTGCTGTCGCTGAAGGCGGTGATGGCCGACGGCGAGATCGTCACCACCGCGACCCGGGCGAAGAAATCATCCTCCGGCTACGATCTGACGCGGCTCCTGATCGGCGCCGAAGGCACGCTCGGCATCATCACCGAACTGACGTTGCGGCTGCAGGGCATTCCCGAGGCGATCGCCGGCGGCATCTGCCCGTTCCCCTCGGTGGAGGCGGCGTGCAACGCGACGATCATGACGATCCAGTCCGGCATTCCGGTGGCGCGCATCGAACTGCTCGACGAGGTACAGATCCGTGCGTGCAACGCCTATTCCAAGCTGACCCTGCCGGAAAGCCCGATGCTCTTTCTCGAATTTCACGGCAGCGAGGCCCGCGTCGCCGAGCAGTCGGAGCGGTTCGGCGAGATCGCGCGCGAGTTCGGCGGCGGGCCGTTCGAGTGGACCACCAAGCCGGAAGAGCGCACCCGGCTGTGGCAGGCGCGGCATGACGTCTACTGGGCGGCCAAGAATCTGCGCCCCGGCTCGCAGTGCTTCGCCACCGACGTCTGCGTGCCGATCTCGCGGCTCGCCGAATGCGTTTCGGCGGCGCAGGCGGAAGCGGCGCGGCTCAACCTGCTGGCGCCGATCGCCGGCCATGTGGGCGACGGCAATTTCCACATGAGCCTGCTGATCAATATGGACGATGCCGGCGAGGTGGCCCGCGGCAAGGAACTGTCGAGCAAGGTGGTGGAACTGGCGCTGTCCATGGAAGGGACCTGCACCGGCGAGCACGGCGTCGGCCAGGGCAAGCAGAAATATCTGCTGGCGGAACATGGCGCGCCGGCACTCGCTGCCATGGCGGCGATCAAACGCGCGCTCGATCCGCAAAATCTGATGAATCCCGGTAAGATCATCGCGCTAGATTAGGCCACCGACACAGTTTCGCCGGGTCGCCCGGCAACAGGTGGCTGAGCCGGGGAAGGCGCGCCGCGCGGGCGGCGCAAATGGGCCAAAAGGGCGTTGCCCGTGGGGAAGTGTTGCAAAACACGCTGCTGACAATCGCGGTGGCTTTGATCCTGGCGCTGGTCGCGGCGCTGGCGGCGCCGTTCGTCGTCGACTGGAACGATTATCGCGGCGTGGTCGAGCGCGAAGCCTCGCGGATGACGGGCCTGCCGGTCACGGTCGCCGGCAAGATCGATGTGCGGCTGTTGCCGTCGCCGCAACTCACCCTGCGCGATGTGACCGTGAGCGGCGTGCGGGCGCGGGCGGTCAGCGCTGAACTGGCGCTCGGCTCCCTGATGCGCGGCGAATGGCGCGCCACCGACGTGCATGTGGTCGGCCCGCAACTGGAAACCGGCGTCGATCAGGCGGGCAAGTTGCGCTGGCCGGTGGCGGCGGCCTCGTTCGCTCCGAATGCGCTGTCGATCGACCGGCTGCATGTGGAGGATGGGCGCGTTGTCCTCACCGATGCGGGCAGCGGCGCGCGGCGCGTGCTGGACAAGATCTGGTTCAACGGCGATGCGCGCTCGCTCGCCGGACCGGTGCGCGGCGAGGGCGCGGCGACGCTCGATGGCGAGATCTATCCTTATCGGCTGTCGATCAGCCGCGTGAGCGACGCCGGCAGCGCGCGCGTGCGGCTCAATATCGATCCGCAGAACCGGCCGCTGAGCCTCGAAGCCGATGGCGAAGTGTCGCTGGTGCAGGGTACGCCGCGCTTCGAGGGGCAGGCGAGCTTCAGCCGGCCGGTGCAACTCGTCGGCAATCGCGCTGCGGGCCGCGACAAAGGCGCGAGCCCGGACACCGTGACGCCGCCGTGGCGCGCCAGCGCCAAGGTGAAGGCCACGCCGGCGTCGGTGCTGCTGGAGCAGGTCGAGTTTCAATACGGCGCCGACGATCTCGGCGCGAAGCTGACCGGTACGGCTGACGTGAAATTCGGCGCGGAGCCGCGCATCGAGGGCGTCTTGTCGGCGCGGCAGCTCGATCTCGACCGGGCGCTCGCCAATGCCGATGGCACGCGGCTTCCGGCAGCGGCGGCGCTGCGCACACTGGCGCAGGCTGCGGGCGGCGTGCTGCCGTTCCCGTTCCAGCTTGGCATCGGCATCGACTCGGTGACGCTCGGCGGCGGCACCGTGCTCGCGGTGCGCGGCGACGTCGCTTCGAGTGCCGACGGCTGGACGCTGAGCGATTTCGAATTCCGCGCACCGGGCTCGAGCCGCGTGCAGCTCGCCGGGCGGCTGACGGCGACACAGGCCGCGGCCGCGCCGAAAACGGCGCCGGGTGTCGCGTTCAAAGGCGCAGCGAGCGTCGAGTCCTCCGATCTGCGCGCGCTGGTCGGCTGGCTCGAAGGACGCAACGATCTGACGCCCGGTCCGGTGCGCAGCCTGAAGGCGCGCGGCGACGTGATGCTCGGCAGCGACACCATCGCGGTGGAGCGGCTGCGCGCCGAACTCGACCGCGAGACCATCGAGGGGCGGCTCGTCTATAATGTCGCCTCGGCGTCGCGGCCGGCGCGGCTCGACGCGAC
>JBQCFU010000676.1:0-4843 GCA_051958775.1 Pseudolabrys sp. | reverse complement strand
AGTGCTTCACCTGCCGAATTTCCAGCGTCTGCGCTTGCGGCATCAGCTGCGCCGCACGCGTCGCGGTCTGGAAGAACATTTCCGAATCGGCCGGCGCAACGATGATCAGCGCCGGCGCCTGGATGCCGCGCCACTCATCCTCGGCGATCAGGTTGCGGGCACGAATCTCCGGGTCCTGCAGGCAGAGAATGTGCTCCATCGCCCGGCGCATCTCCGGCTGGCGATAGGCCGCTTGACGCACCGCGATGATGTCATCGATGCGGTCTTCCGGACGATAGATCAGGGGCTCGAACACCGACTGCATGTTCGGCCAACTCGGATCGTCCACTGCCTTGGTGCGTGTACCGCGAATGCGGCCCATGGTCTGCGTATGCGAGATCATGCCAGAGGCCGCAAGCAGTACCAGCTTTTCGACACGATCCGGATGATCGACGGCGATGCGCGACGCAATCCAGGCGCCGAGCGAGACACCGATCAGCGAAGCCTTGTGCACGCCCATAGCGTCCATGAAGGCGAGCACATGCGCCACATAGACCGGGATCTCGTAATCGCGATCCGGCTTGTCGCTGAATCCGCTGCCGACCAGATCGAGCGCCAGCACATTAAAGTGCTGCGCATGCGCCTCGATATTGGCGCAGAACGACTCCCAGCTACTCGCGGTACCCGGGATCATCACGACGGCCGGCGCGTTGCGGTCGCCCGCCTGCACATAGCGGGTGCGGATGCCGCCGGCATCGACAAAGCCTTGCGTGAACGGCGTCCGCAGCAGATGCGTCCAGACACTGCGATGATCGGTCAGAGCCGCTTCTGCCGTTACGTTGCCCGCATTCATGTTCATGCTGCCCGTCCCTTCCCCACATCGTCGGCGAAACCGCCGAGACAGCCCATGCCGGTGATCCAACTACGCACCGGCTCATAGGCGATCGGCGCGACCGGACCACCCCACGCACCGAGCGCCGCCACCCAGGCGCGCAGCTCATGCGAGCCATTGCCGGCGTTCTCCTGCAACACGTCGTCGGTCAACGCGAGGATCGGCGACAGATCTCCAGACGACAACGTATCGAGAAACCAGCGATCCCACTCGGCATTCACGCGACCATCGACGCCCTGCTTGATCCGTTCCTGCAATGAGGCGTCGCGCGCCGCGGAATATTCCACCACGCGCTCGCGACCGTTGATGACGTAATCGCGCGTCTCCGCCGTCGTGCCCGGATCTTCTTCCGACACCGGACGAACCCAGTGCGACAGCCCGCCCGAAGCGAGGATCAGCACGCGCTTGCTATCCGGCAGCGCACGAATCGCATCACCGACTGCCTTGCCGAAATCGTAGCAGCGGCGCATGGCCGGCCGCGGCGAACCGCTGGCATTGACCATGATCGGCACCATCGGCGTTTTCAGCGACGGCTCGAGCACGGCATAAGGTTGCGACAGGCCATGATCGATGCCCATCTGCAGCGACACGGCCGGATCAAAGCCGGCTTCAGTCACGCCAGACTGAATCGCCCGCGCCAACGCATGGTCGAGCGGCAATTCGCCTTTCGGCGTGCCGTAATCGCCAAATGCAACGACAGTCTCCAGGCCGATGCAGAACGGCGGCAGCACGTCATAGAAGAAATTGCGGAAATGATCCGGCCCGAAGATCACCAGCGCATCGGGCTTGATCCGCGCGACAGCGGCACGCGCTTCGATAACACCGCGTACAAAGGTTTCGCCGGGGCCACTGACGGCGGGACTCATATCCCAGAATGGCGAGTGAGACATCGCCACCAAGCCTTCGATCCGTGCCATCGGCGCCTCCCGGCGTTTGTTTGCTTCTTGCAGATCTTATTTCTTGTACGTTTTCGCCAGCCGCTCGGCGTTGCGCGCCAGCAGGCTGACATCGGTGCCGACCGCGACGAAGCCGCAGCCGAATTCGAGATAGCGGCGCGCCACCGGCTCATCGACAGCGAGGATGCCGGCCGCTTTGCCCTGACGGCGAATGGCGGCGATGCCATTCTCGATCGCTGCAACCACTTCGGGATGCGTGGTCTGTCCGATATGTCCGAACGCCGCCGCAAGATCGGACGGGCCGATGAACACGCCGTCGACGCCCGGCACCGCCGCGATCGCTTCCGCGTTCGCGATACCGGCGCGGGATTCGACTTGCAACAACAAACAAATCTCATTGCCGGCACGCTTGAGATAATCGCCCGTGCGACCCCAGCGCGCCGCCCGCGCGAGACCCGCGCCGACGCCGCGCACGCCGTCGGGCGGATAGCGCGTCGCGCGCACCATCTCGGCCGCCTGCTCCGCATCGTCGATCATCGGCAGCAACAGGGTCTGCACGCCGATATCGAGATATTGCTTGATCAGCCCGACATCGGCGACCGGCGGCCGCGCCACCGGATGCGCCGGATAAGGCGCCACCGCCTGCAACTGGCGCAGCAGCGAGCGCACATCGTTCGGCCCGTGCTCGCCGTCGAGCAGCAGCCAGTCGAAGCCCGCGCCGGCACAGATTTCCGTGGTGTAGCTTTCCGCCAGCGCGACCCACAGGCCGATCAGACTCTCGCCCGCGGCGAGACGTTTCTTGAACTGATTGTCGAGCGTGTCCGTCATTGTCTCACACAAACCGGAATGCGATGCCGCCGAGCGGACCGTAATCGACATGGAAAGTGTCACCGGCCTTGACGAACACCGGGCGCGTGAACGAGCCTGCCAGGACCACCTGCCCCGGCTCCAGCGTGATGCCGTGCGGTCCCAAACGGTTGGCGAGCCAGGCGATACCATTGCCTGGATGATTGAGTACGCCGGCGGCAACGCCGGTCTCCTCGATCACACCATTCTGGTAGCAGAGCGCCGAAACCCAGCGCAGGTCGACATCGTTCGGCTTCACCGGGCGACCGCCGAGAACGATGCCGGCATTCGCCGCGTTGTCGGAAATGGTGTCCATCACCCGCCGCATCGCCTTGGTTTTGGGATCGATCCGCTGAATGCGCGCATCGATGATCTCCACCGCCGGCGTCACATAGTCCGTCGCCTCCAGCACATCGAACAGCGTGCAGCCCGGCCCCTTCAAAGGCTTGCGCAGGATGAAGGCGAGTTCGACCTCGACCCGCGGCTCGATGAACCGCGCCATCGGAATGTCCGAACCTTCGGGAAAGAACATGTCGTCGAGCAGCGCGCCGTAGTCCGGCTCATTGATCTGCGATGCCTGCTGCATGGCGCGCGACGTGAGGCCGATCTTGTGGCCCTTCAGGGTGCAGCCGGCATTCATCTTCAGCGCGACCCAGGCCCGCTGCACGGCATAGCCATCCTCGATGGTCATGCCCGGATAGGCGGAGGACACGTGGCCGATCTGCACCTTGGTGCGTTCCGCCGCATCCAGTTGCCGGGCGATGGTGTCGATCTGGTCGGATGTCAGCAAGGCTTTCGCTCCCTCATTGGCTCATCTAGCATTTCAATACAGTTCTGTATAGTTTGATTTCGCGCCGCGGCATGCCGCGACCATTGGCTTGATCCAGCTCATGGCAAGAATATCGGCATAAAAACAGGTTTTTTGACCGATCTTTGCAAACGCCATCGGCGGAAACCGCCGAACCGCATTGACAGCCCCGGCCGGCCATCATAGGACAGTACAGTAGTGTATGTTTTAGGGATCAAGCCATGGCCCTGACCCGGCTGATCGACACCGCCGCCGTACCGGACGGAGAAGGCCGCGCCGTCGCCCTCGACGGCGTCGAGCCGATCGCCGTGTTCAATGTCGGCGGAACGTTCTTCGTCACCCAGGACACCTGCAGCCACGCCAAGGCATCGCTGACCGAAGGGTGGCTGGAGGGGCACGAAGTCTGTTGTCCGGTTCATGACGGCCGTTTCGATCTCTGCAGCGGCAAGGCCCTGTGCTTCCCGGCAACCGACCCGATCCAGACCTTCAGCGCGCGGGTTCAGGACGGCGCGGTCTGGGCCGATATCTCGACGGCCCGGCCGGGCCGCCCAGCAAAGGAATGATCCGATGGCCGTGATCCTCGGTGACAACCCGATCCTGCGCAACCCCAAGGTCCAGGGGCCGATCCCGCTGGCGCCGCGGGAGATCGTCTACGAGATCGAGCAGTTTCTCTACCGCGAAGCGCGGCTTTTGGAAGAAGAACGCTACGAGGAATGGCTCGGCACCATGACCGAGGACATCCACTACTGGATGCCCGGCGTGCAGGCCCGCTATCGCAAGGACAAGGCGCCGCGTTACTCGCACACGCGCATGGCGCATTTCGACGACGACCTGCTCAATCTGCGTCGCCGCGTCACCCGCTCGCTGCACGAGACTGCCTGGGCCGAGGATCCGCCGACCCGCACCTGCTACATGGTCTCGAACGTCGAGGTCGAGCCGGTCGAACGCACCGACGAATATGTGGTGCATTCGGTGATCCTCGCGGTGCGCGGCCGCAACGAGACCGAGGAGGACTGGCTGATCGCGCGGCGCAAGGACCGGCTGCGCCGCATCGGCGAAGGCCACTTCCGCCTGTCGAAGCGCGAGATCTACATCACCCAGACGGTGATGCTGGCGAAGAATCTCAACATCTTCCTGTGAGCGAACATGGGCTGGCTCGACGGCACTGTCGCGATCGTCACCGGCGGAGAAAGCGGCATCGGCCGCGCCGTTGTGCTGCGCTATCTCGACGAAGGCGCTGCCGGCGTCGTCGTGGTCGACCGCAATGCCGACGGCCTCGCGGCACTCAAGGCGAAGCAACCGAAACGGGTCGCGACCGTCGCAGGCGATGTTCGCGACTATGCCACCCATGCACAGGCGGTCGCTCTCGCCCTCGAAAACTTCGGCAAACTGGACACACTGGTCGGCAATGCTGGCGTGTTC
>JBQCFU010000675.1:0-3319 GCA_051958775.1 Pseudolabrys sp. | reverse complement strand
CCGCATCGGCCAGCACCGCATAGTCCGGATGGCCGCCGCCGACGCGGGTCGTCTTCATGGCCCGCGAGGCGGCAAGGTCGGCCGGACCGAGCGACATGCCGTGCATGCGCGGTGAGGCAACCGCGATCGCCTCCACATTGTTGACGCCCTGCGCCGTCTCCAGGATCGCATGGATCAGGATCGGCTTGCGCACGCCGTGCTTCGCCTCAAGCTGCGCCAGAAGCTGGTCGACATAATGGATGTCCCACGGGCCATCGACCTTCGGCACCATCACCACGTCGAGCTTGTTGCCCACGGCGGCAACGATCTCCATCAGGTCATCGAGCATCCACGGCGAATTGAGCGCGTTGATCCGGGTCCACAGGCCGGTCTTGCCGTAATCGAGGCTCGCCATCTCGATGAAGCCGCGACGGGCGGCTTCCTTGGCATCGGCCGGAATCGCGTCCTCGAGATTGCCGAGCACCACATCGACGTCACGGATCAGATCCGGGACCTTGGCGCGGAATTTCTCCAGATGCGGCGGCACGAAATGGATCATGCGCTCGAGCCGGACCGGCAGATCGCGCCAGGGTGTCGGTGCGCCGGTCGCCAGCGGCCGGTAGAAATCACGCGGAAGCTTCATCGGTCCCTCACGAGGTGGTTCGGGCAATCTTCCAAAACGGCTCTTTGCCGTTTAGAGGAAACCATCTGCCACGCCAAGGTCGGGCGGGGCTGCCAGCCCGCCGACTTTCGGCCCAGCCACGAACCGCGAGAGCCGTCCGGAGCCATTGCCGTGATCGACGTCATCAATCTCGCGCTTCCGTATTTCGGCCTGATCTTCATCGGCTTCGCCTGCGGCAAATTGAAGAACATTCCGCATACGGCGCTGGCGTGGATGGATTTCTTCATCCTCTATGTGTCGCTGCCGGCGCTGTTCTACCGCATCCTCGCAAAGACACCGATCGAGCAACTGGCACAGGTGTCGTTCATCACCGCGACGACGCTCGGCACGATTTTGGCGTTCACTTTGTCTTTCGGGATCGGACTCCTGTTTCGTCCCGGCCGACTGCGCGATGCGACTATCGCCGCGCTCGCCGGTGGTTACGGTAATATCGGCTATATGGGGCCGGGCCTCGCTCTGGCGACGGTCGGGCAGGCGGCGGCCGTGCCGGTCGCGCTGATCTTCTGCTTCGACAACATCTTCCTGTTTTCGGCAGTGCCGTTCCTGATGGCGCTGTCGATGCGCGGCGAGATGTCGGCCGGCGCCATCGCGCTGCAGGTCATCCGTCGCATCGTCACGCATCCGTTGCTGGTGGCATCCGCGCTCGGCGTCTTGACGGCGACTTTGGAATTCCAGCCGCCGGTGGCGCTCGATCGGCTGCTGGAGTTCTTGCAGGCGGCTGCCGCGCCGACGGCGCTGTTCACGCTCGGCGTCACCGTCGCGTTGCGGCCGCTGGAACGCGTGCCGGTCGAGATTCCAGCGCTCGCCGTGGTCAAGCTGATCCTGCATCCGGCGATGGCGCTGGTGCTCCTGTCGCTGCTCGGGCCATTCGACCCGGTGTGGGTTGCTGCGGCGATCCTGATGGCGTCGCTGCCGCCGGCGCTCAACGTGTTCGTGTTCGCGCGGCAGTACAATGCCTGGGTCGAGGAGGCGTCGAGCGCCGTGCTCTTTGGGACGGCGGTATCAGTTGTGACGCTGACCGGGGTGATGTGGCTGGTCAGGACCGGCAACCTGCCGGTCAATCTGTTCGGACCGTGAGAGACGTCAGACCGGTTCGCCGCGCATGAGACGCGGCGCGCTACCGGCAGGCGTGACGCCTTCGCGCATCACCGCGCGGCGTAAAGGTCCGATCCGGTCGAGCAGATAAAGACCGAAACCGCGCGCGCTCTGCACCGGCAGGAAATCCGTCAGCAGCGAGCGGTTGAGCAGATCGACTGCGAGGCTGCGCCGCGTGATGTCCTGGCGGCGCGCCTGATCGTAGGTGGACAGGCGGTCATCTACGCCGGGATCTTCGCCGTGACGAACCGCGTCCGCCACGGTCTCAGCGATGGCGGCGGCATCGCGCAGCCCGAGATTGAGACCCTGTGCGCCGATCGGCGGGATGACGTGTCCAGCCTCGCCGACCAGCGCGATCCGGTTCGCGGCGAAACGGGACGCGGTTGCGACCGACAGCGGAAACAGACCACGATCGCCATTAAGCGTGATCTTGCCGAGGATCGACTGCGAGCGCTGCTCGACGAGAGCGGCAAGCGCAGCATCATCGAGCGCGGCGATCCGTTCGGCTTCCTTTGGCGACAAGACCCAGACGAGGCTGGAGCGACGGCCCGGCAGCGGCACCAGCGTGAACGGGCCGCTCGGCGTGTGGAATTCGGTCGAGGCGAAACCGTGATCGCGGCTATGCGCGAAGGTCAGCGTCAGCGCCGACTGCGGATAGCGGTGCGTGTCGAGCACGATGCCTGCCGCCTCGCGACACAGCGAACGCCGGCCGTCAGCACCGATGGCGAGCCGCGGCGTGAACGTTTCGCCGCCGGCGAGCGTCAGCGTGACGTGTTCGGAAGACACCTCGACTGCGCTCACCACATCGTCGATGAGAGTCAGCGCGGGAAGCGTGCGCGCGGTTTCGATCATCGCGGCGACCAGATCGCGGTTGGCGATGTTGTAGCCGAACGCTTCGAGCCTGATCTCGGCGGCGTCGAACCGCGTCTCCGGCGCGCGGACGAGCCGCCCGGTATCGTCGACGATGCGCATCACCGACAGTGGGGCGGACTGATCGCGGCAGCGCGGCCAGACGCCGATCATCTCCAGCGCGCTCACCGATCCGGCGAGCAGAGCGCTGGTGCGGTTGTCGACCGCCCCCATGCGGGCGATCAGCGTCACCGGTGCGTCGGCCGTGGCCAGCGCTAGTGCCGCCATCAGGCCGGCGGGGCCGCCGCCGACAACCACCATATCCGGCTGAGTCCGCTTGATGCTCGTCATGATCCGGTCGGTAGCACGGGAGAGCGCCGACCGGAACCGGTTCCGCGGGTTGCATTTCGTCGCTGACGGTTCTGTGATGGGTGTGGACCATGACCGACCACGCTTTGACCCATCTGCCGCCGGCGGCGGCCCGTCTCGGATGGCTCGCCGCGCGTCCGCGCGCAGTGGCGATAGGCTGCATCGTCGTGCTGACCGCGCTCGGCTGGAGCGTGCTCGGCGGGACGCTGGCACAAACCGGCGGATCGTTGTGGACCACATTGTGCGGACCGCTCGGTGTACCCGCGACGCTGACCGTGCTGCTGTGGCTCGCCATGACCCTGGCGATGATGTTGCCGACCGCCGCGCCGATGATCCTCACTTATG
>JBQCFU010000674.1:0-5780 GCA_051958775.1 Pseudolabrys sp. | reverse complement strand
GACGAACTGCGCGGTGTCGGCGATCTCGTCGAGCGAGGCGATCGACGGGCCGAGGATGTGGAACACGCAGAAGGTGATCTGCCCCTTCTGCACCGATTCCAGGAAGCCGATGTCGCGCAGCGCCTGCAAGGTCGGCGAGAGCAAGCCCGCGCGGATGTCGATCACCGTGACCTTCGCCTCGGCGGTGCCGAGCGTGTCGAAGATCTTCATCTGGTCCGGCACCGCGGTGACATCGACCACCTCGGTCACGTCCGGATGGAACCGCTTCAGCGTGCCGCGCGGCGCTTCGGTGTCGAAGGCGCGCACGCCGATCTTGTGAGCGGTGAAATAGTCGAGCAGCGTGCGCGCGACCGTGGTCTTGCCGACACCACCCTTGTCCGCGCCTACCAGAATGACCGCCGGTTTCGCCATAAGCCCCTCGCCGGCCGCGCCGGAAACGAATCGCATCTCAATATACGACGGGAATACGACGCGAGCGCGCGCCAAACCGATGCGCGCCACAACGATGCACGGTTTCCCGCGCGCCCTTGCGACACGACGCACGCGGCGAGCGCATCGCGCGTCGTCGTTGGTGGTCCGCGAGCCGCGCGCGGCGGTTCGCAGGACGCAATTGGAGACGAGGTCGGCCCCGAGACATTCCCGCGGCTATCCCTCAGAATTCACAGGAGTAATTGCCGCTTATGATTTGGCCATAGGCCAAATGTATCTCTCGTTGACAGCGGGGCGGCGAAGCCGCCATGTCAGAGGCGCTGATAATCCGGATCGAAGCGAGGAAGAACCCGCCAGAACATGGGCGTTCCGGGCGGGTTTTTCTTTGCGCGCTGTCCCCAACAGATCGGCCGGTCCGCCGCCAAAAGCCGGTTGCGAAGGCTCAGGCTGGCCCGCGCTCTAGCCTGGCTTCTTCCATCAGGCTTTCCAGATCGCGGAAGATCGAGGCGACGGCGAGCTGCCGGCCGTCCTTGCGGTAACGCAGCAGGCAGTCCTTGTCGGCGATGCTGCCCTCGACCACGATCTCGTCCCACTGCTCGGCGTGGCCGACATAGTTGATCGGCACGTCGTAGTGCTGGCTCCAGAAGAACGGCACGGCATCGAACGGCGTCTTCTCGCCGAGCATGTTGAGCGCGGCCGTCTGACCCTGGCGCTCCGCCACCACCCAGTGCTCGACGCGGATGCGCGCGCCGCTGTGCGGATCCGGCCAGCGCGCGATGTCGCCGGCGGCGTAGATGTCCGGCGCGCTGGTTTGCAGGAATGCATCGACCACCACGCCGCGGTCGATGGCGAGGCCGGCGCGCTCTGCAAGATCGAGGCGCGGTTTCACACCGACGCCCTCGACGATCATGTCGGCGTCGATCGTCGCGCCGCTCTTCAAGGTCGCGCGCTGTCCGTCGTAGTTCGATACCGTATCGCCCAGATGAAACACGACACCGTGCTCCTCATGCAGCGCGCGGACGAAATCGCCCATCGCCGCGCCGAGCACGCGCTCCATCGGCCGCGCTTCCGGCGCCACCACATGCACCTCCAGCCCGCGCGTGCGCAGCGACGCCGCCACTTCGAGACCGATGAAGCTCGCACCGACCACCAGCACGCGGCGCGCAGCACCGGCAGCCTTGATGATGGCGCCGCAGTCGGCCTGCGACCGCAGCGTGAAAATCTTCTTGTCACCGCCGCCCGGAATCGGCAGCCGGATCGGCTCCGCGCCGGTGGCGAGCAGCAGCTTGTCGAACGCGACCCGCTCACCGTCAGCCAGCACCACCGCTCGCGCTTTCGTATCGAGAGCGGAAACCTGCGGCCCCAGGCGCAGATCTATCTCCGCCTCGCGATAGAAATCCTCAGGGCGCAACGGCAGCCAATCCTCCGGCGCGCTGCCAGCGAGATAGTCCTTCGAGAGATTAGGCCGGTCCACCGGCAACGATGTTTCGTGGCCGATCATCGTCAGTTGCCCGCGGTAACCGCGCCGGCGCAACATCTCCGCGGCCGCGAACCCAGCAGCGCCAGCACCGACGATGACGATCGCGCGCGGATGCGCCGGTTGCGCCGACGGCGCGGATCGAGGCGCCGCGCGCTTGTCGCGGACCACGATCCTGTCGCCGCTGCGCTCCACCTGCCAGACACCGAGCGAGGCAAAGGCCGGCGCACGTACCGCCTCGCCGCTGCGCAGATCGAAGCACGCGTGATGCCACGGGCAGCGGATCGTGTGGCCGACGACCAGGCCATCCGCCAGCGGACCGTGATAGTGCGTGCAGTGCGCGTCGACAGCGAAGATGTCTTCACCGATCTTGACCAGCAGCACCGCGTTGTCGCCGACATGGCCGGCGAGCTTTCCGTCTTTCAGATCAGTCAGCGCGATGCCTCGCGTGAGATCAGGACCGGCTGGCGCATTCTGGTCGTCCGACATGGTGTTCTCCTCGACGTTCGCCTGGCTTCACGACGCGTCGCCGCTGCCGCTATTGCACCGCCATCATGAATTCCTGCCGCAGCTGCGGATTGTCGCGAAAGCAGCCGAGCATGCGGCTGGTGACGAGATCGGTATCCGGCTTGTGTACGCCCCGCGTCGTCATGCAGTGGTGCGTCGCCTTGACAACGACGGCGACGCCTTTCGGTTGCAGGATCTGGTCGATGGTGTCGGCGATCTGCGCCGTCATCTTTTCCTGTACCTGCAGACGGCGGGCGAACACATCGACGACACGCGCCAGCTTGCTGATGCCGACGACGCGGCCGTTCGGCACATAGCCGACCCAGGCGCGGCCGAGCACCGGCGCCATATGATGCTCGCAATGGCTCTCGAACGGAATGCCGCGCAGCAGCACCATCTCGTCGTAGCCGCCGACCTCTTCGAAAATGCGGGCGAGATAATCGGCCGGGTCCTGCGCATAGCCGGCGAAGAATTCCTCGAACGCACGCGTCACCCGGGCCGGCGTCTCCTGCAGGCCCTCACGCTCCG
The DNA here is from genome assembly GCA_051958775.1 of Pseudolabrys sp. Classification (GTDB taxonomy): domain Bacteria; phylum Pseudomonadota; class Alphaproteobacteria; order Rhizobiales; family Xanthobacteraceae; genus Pseudolabrys. Next base: position 2,839 of record JBQCFU010000674.1, on the reverse strand, counting down.
GATCGTCTCCGGTCCAGCGGATCAGGGTCCGCACCGCGGCCTCGACTTCGGCACGGCAAGGTTTCTGATGTGATTTGGGGCTCGTGCTCGAGACGTCATGGGACGCAACCTCGCGCTTCTCGAGCACACGCACGTTCGCACTCATCCGGATCGTCTCCTGCCTGGTCCTGCTCTTTGGATGACGCAGACGCGCAGAAGTTCCCGGCCGACAGCGGATTTAACGGCGCAAACGATGCGGCCCGCGCGGCGCGCAAGCGGCATCCGGATCAGCAGGGTTTTCGGGGAGAGAAGTGGTGCCGCAAGAGGGACTCGAACCCCCGACCCCCTCATTACGAATGAGGTGCTCTACCAACTGAGCTATTGCGGCTCCGGGCGGCCCGACGCGGGGCCGTCAACGAGGCTTCTGTATCGGCGCGGCGCGAAATTGGCAACCGCGATCCGGCACACACTTGATCAATCAGGCCGGCGGCCGTTGCCGGCCCAGCCGCCCGCGGCGGGCGGGGCCAGACCTTCGGGGTTGTCCTCGACCCCGGTTCCGCCGATCCCCGGATCATCCGGCGCGTGCACCAGCGGAATGACCGCCGGCGCGACGGGCCTGGGTGCATCCGGTTTGGTCGGGTTCAACCTGGGCTCGTCCGCCTTGGCCGGCTCGCTGCTGTCCGACGCGGGTTGGACAGGCTCGGGTTTCGGCGCTTCCGCCGGTTTCGGGACCGAGGGCGGGGACGCCGCCGCCAGTTCGGCCGCCAAGGGAGAGGCGGGTGCATCTTCATCCGGTTCCGGATCAGCCAGCGGCTCGTCGTCGATCTCCGCCGGAAGCGGCACCCGCTCCACCGGCGCGGCTGACGGGGCCATCTCGATCACCGGGCCGGGGCGGCCACCGATCGCCTCCAGCGGCACCTTCCACTGGAAGGCATCGAGTTTGCCGGTCACCGGCGACACCGGCAGCCAGCGGTCGGAGATCACGCCATCGGCGGTCCAGGCCGGATCGGGCCGCGCGGTCATCGCCCGCGCCATCCATTGCCGGGCGCGGCCGGCATCGCCGCCATCCTGATCCTCGATCTCCGCCATCAGCGTCGCGACGCGCTGTGTCGGCGCGGCGAGATACGGCTCCAGCACCCGGCGCGCCACGGCGAAATCGCGCGCATCGATGGCCGCGCGTGCCACCGCGAGAATGCCTTCGATCTCGCCCGGTGTTTTTGCGGCAAGTGCCTGCAACCGCTCCAGCCGTTCGCGCGCCGACGCGCCCAGCCGCGCATCGGCATAAGCCTCGGCGAGATCAGGATGCGGGCTCGAACGCCACGCGGTTTCGAGAATGCGCGAAGCCTTGCGCCGCTCGCCGGCTTCGGAAAGCTGACGGCCGGCGAGCACCGCGGCCGGCACCAAAGACGGCGCGAGCTTCACTGCTTCGCGCGCGAGATCGCGCGAGGCTTCGCGATCGGTCTCGGACAGCGCTTCGGCCCGTGCCGTGAGCAGCACCGCGCGCTGCCGGCGATAGGCGGCTTTATCGAGATCGCCCTTCATCCGGTCGAGCGCGGCGAGCGCGCCAGCCCAGTCCTGCGCCGCGCAACGCGCATCGAGCACCGCCTGCGACGCCCAGTGCACGCCGGAGGATGTCTGCACAGCTTCTTCGGCGACGCGTTGCGCGGTCTCGCCGTCGCCGCGACGCTGCGCCTCGATGAACAAGCCACGCAGACCGAGCAGACGCGTGTCGTCGCGCTGCGTCATGGTGCGGAAAGCGCGCTCGGCGTCCGGCGCGTCGCCGGCGAGCTGCGCCGCCTGCGCCGTGAGCAGCAATGTCAGCGAATCGTTCGGCGCCAGACGATTGGCTTCGGCAGCGGCCCGGCGTGCCTTGTGCGCATCACCGCTGCCGATGGCGATCAGTCCACGCGAGATCGCGCTGTGACCCTTCATCGCGCGGCGATTGCGGATGAACAGCGACACCTGCTCCGGCGAACGCAGCAGGAAACGCAGCAGCGACCACAGCATGATCGCGACGACGATGACCACGGCAAGCGCGGCGAGCGCCACCATCAGCGACGTTTCGATGCGATAGCCGAGCCAGGTGAGCGCGATGTCGCCCGGACGATCGGCGAACCACGCCACGCCGAGCGCCAGCGCACCAACGAAAATCAGAAACAAGGCAACGCGGATCATGTGCGCCCCGTCACCGTGAACCGAAGGCGCGCGATGTGTCGGCAAGCAGCGTGCGGCTCGCCTGCAGCGCGGCGTTGCGGGCTTCGACGCGCCCGATCCAGCCGTCCGCTGGCGCACGCGAGCGCGGCGGCAGGGTCTTGAGTTCGGTGAGCGCGGCGGCGATGTCGCCACGCGCGGCGTGTTGCTCGACCCGCGCGATCACCGCCTGCGGATCGCTGCCGGCGGTGCTGCCGACCGGACGCACCCGCACCAGCTTGGCCGCATTGGCTTCGAGCCGGTCGAGGAAGCCGGTGCCGCTCGGCTGCGGCGTTTCGGACTGCCCGACCGCACGCAGCGCCGGCACCAGCGCCGTGAGGTCACGCGCCAGCGCGGGAGCGCCCGGCACACCAGAGGCCGCGAGCGGTTCGAGCTTCGCAAGCGCGGCCTTGTCGACGCCGAGTGCCGACGCCGCTTTCAGTTCGGCGTCATAAGTCTCGCCGGAGAGCACAGCCTCGCGCAGCGTCAGCACCGCGAGCGCACGGCGCGCCGCGCGATCGATGGTCTCGGCATTACGCGCGGCGGCGAGATCGCTCACCGATTTCTCAAGCGTTGCAATACGTGCCGTGAGCTGCGCATCGGCGGCGCTGTCGCGCGCGATATTCTGGCGATCAATCGCCGTGGCATCTTTCGCCGCCGCGGCGGCCGC
>JBQCFU010000673.1:0-3026 GCA_051958775.1 Pseudolabrys sp. | reverse complement strand
GGCCGTATCGGCTGCTGGTGTCATGGTATTGGTCGTTATCGGACCGGATGTTCGCAAGTGCCTGGTTTCCCGCGTGCTCAGTCTCCGGCGATCGCCAGCGCGGGATGCGGCTCCCGCGGAGACGCCGCCGTCATGATATCTCCGAACAGGCTGTTCACCATCAACCCCGTCGTGTGCACGCGGACGATTTCGCCGATCCGTGCCTTGTCGGCCATCACATGCACCGGTTGCAAATATGGGGAGCGGCCGACCAGTTGGCCAGCCAGCTTGCCGGGTTTTTCCAGCAGCACGTCGAAGGTGCGGCCGACGCATTGCTGGTTGAACGCGGCTTCCCGCGCACGGATCTTGGCCTGCAGCGCATAGAGCCGTTCCGTCTTCACCGTCTCTGGAACCTGGTCGGCAATGTCGGCCGCCGGCGTGCCGGGGCGCGGCGAATAGGCGAAGGTATAGGACGTCGTGAACTGAACCGCGTCGACCAGCGACATGGTGTCGGCAAAGTCTTCGTCGGTTTCGCCGGGGAAGCCGACGATGAAATCCGAGGTGAAGGCGATGTCGGGCTGCGCATCGCGAAGCCGCGCGATCACGTCGAGATATTGCGCACGCGTATGCTTGCGGTTCATCGCCGCGAGCATGCGGTCGGAGCCGGACTGCACCGGCAGATGCAGTTGCGGCATCAGTTGCGGCAGATCGCGATGCGCCGCGATCAGCGTGTCGTCGACATCGTTGGGATGGCTTGTCGTGTAGCGAAGCTGGGCGATGCCGGGAATGCGCGCGACGCGATAAAGCAGATCGGCGAGCGTGGCGCTGCCGCCGTTCTCCGCTTCGCCGTGATAGGCGTTGACGTTCTGGCCGATCAGCGTCACGGCGCGCACGCCGGCTTCCGCCAGCCGCTCGACTTCGGCGACGATGCGCGCCACCGGCCGCGAGACCTCGACGCCGCGCGTATAGGGCACGACGCAGAATGCGCAGAACTTGTCGCAGCCTTCCTGCACGGTGACGAACGCCGACACGCCGCGTGAGCGGATCGCGTTGCGCGACGGCGGCGCGAGCGCGTTGAAACGATCTTCGACCGGAAATTCGGTATCGACCACCGGCTTGATGGTGCTGCGCGCCAGCAGCTCCGGCAGCTTGTGATAATTCTGCGAGCCGACGACGAGATCGACGGCCGGGGCGCGGCGCACGATCTCGGCGCCTTCCGCCTGCGCGACGCAACCGGCGACGGCGATCTGCATCTGCCGGCCGTCGCGCGCTGCCGCGTCCTTGAATTCGCGCAGCCGTCCGATCTCGGAATAGACCTTGTCGCTCGCCTTTTCGCGGATGTGACAGGTGTTGAGGATGACGAGATCGGCGTCGTCGGCGCGCGATGTCTCGGTATAGCCCTCGCGTGCCATGAGATCCGCCATGCGCTGCGAATCGTAGACATTCATCTGGCAGCCGAACGATTTGACGTGCAGCTTGCGGGGCAAGCTGCTTGGTGTCTTGGGTGTCGTGTCTCCGGCGTCAGTCATGCCGCGGAAAGGTCTGATCCTCGATGCGAAAAACCGGACGGAACAAGGTCATGGCAGTCCGGGAATGGCCGCCGTCATAACGGCTTTTGCCGCAAAAAGGAATGCCGTCAGGCTGCGGGCTTCGCCGCGGGTTCTGCGGCCGGCGGGGTTGCCGGTTCCGGCGTTCGCGGGGCCGCCGGTTCCCCGGGGCCGCGGCCGCGCAGCGTTTCGGCGGTGATCTGTCGCACCGTCTGCTCCAGCCGGCGGGTCAGCTTCTTGCGGTCCGGCTCCTGATCGGACGGGATCGCCGCGCCGAACGTCACCACCGCGTCGATGCCGCCGCGTGTCACCAGCGCCGAGAGATGCGGCATCAGGTCGAGGTCGCCGTACCATGCGGTGAGATAGCGATGCTGGCGGCCGAGCGGCATGCCCTGCACGCCGGTGTAGCAGATCGACAGCGGCTGGATCATGACGCGGCCCTTCAGCGTGTCGTGCACGCTCGCATCGCGTACCGCGCCGACCAGTGCCGAGCGGAACGGCAGCACATGATTGCCGTCGCTCGACGTGCCTTCGGCGAACAGCACGACCGGCACATTCTCCTTGAGGCGATCGACCATGTCGTTGATCGCGTCGCCGGTCTGCTGGCGGCGCTGGCGGTCGACGAACACGGTGCGCTGCAGATAGGCGATGATGCCGACCACCGGCCAGCGGCGGACTTCCTGCTTGGCGACGAAGGCGACCGGCGCGACCGAGCCGATGGCGAGGATGTCGGCCCACGAGGTGTGGTTGCCGATCATCAGTGTCGGCTTGTCGAGCACCGGCGCGCCGACCATGCGCACGCGGATGCCGAGCAGCTTGCACAGGAAGCCGTAATAGAACACGGCGACGCGACCACGACCGGGCAGACGCAGGGTTTTCAAGGTCCATTGCACGACGGCGAGCATCGCCACCGTGGTGAAGAACACGAAACCGACGAACAGGCCGCGCAGCATCAGCTTTTCTTGGTGTCTTCGAGCGGCACGGCATAGAGCTCGAGCCGGTGATCCACCAGCTTGTAGCCGAGCTTGCGCGCGATTTCGCGTTGCAGGATTTCGATTTCCTCGGACTGGAATTCGACGACTTCTCCGGTCCGCAGATTGATCAGGTGGTCGTGGTGCGATTCCGGGCTCTGCTCGTAGCGGGCTCGGCCTTCGCGGAAATCGTGGCGTTCGATGATGCCGGAATCCTCGAACAGCTTGACCGTGCGATACACCGTCGAGATCGAGATGCGGTTATCGATGGCGACGCAGCGGCGGTAGAGCTCTTCGACGTCGGGATGATCGTCGGAGGCGGCGAGCACGCGCGCGATCACGCGGCGCTGCTCGGTCATGCGCATGCCTTTCGATGCGCACAGCGCCTCGATATTGGGTCGCGGCGCCGGCGCCGCTGGATCGATTCTGGGCTTCGTCGTCATTACCAAACCAGTTTACGCGATCTCGCGCCGCAATACCAAGGCGGCGGCCTTGCGGCCATCGGGCTGCGGATAATAGTTCGCCCGCT
>JBQCFU010000672.1:0-4209 GCA_051958775.1 Pseudolabrys sp. | reverse complement strand
ATTTCTTCGAGAACGTCGACTTCGCCGGACAAGCCTGCCCAGCGCTCGCGGAGTTCAGTGGCGGTCTCCACCATGACTTTGGAGAATTCGCCGAGCCGCGAGGCATGCAGGATCGGCGCGATGATCTGTCGGCGCTGGCGCCAGTTTTCGCCGTCGGTGATGAATAGGCTGTCGCCGATCAGTGGCTCCAGCGAGTGACGCGTCTGCGGTCCTTTGCGTTCAAAGCTCGCATTCTTCAGGTTGAAGGCGAACTGTACCGCTTCCGGGCTGTTACAGAGGAAGGTCGTTCGGGTGAACACTCGTTCATGTGAGAATTCGAGGGTGAACGCGCTTTCTTCCCACATGGCCACGGAATTGGCCCGGGCCAGCCGCAAGCGCGTCCAGGGCCAGGGAGGCCGGCGCAGTCGCGGGGGATAGGGCGGAATGAAGTCCGTCACAGAGGCGTTCCGTTCTCGATCATCTCGTTTTTCGGGCGTTTGCCGGGAAGCTCCAGCCGGATATTTGGCGAGATATTTGGTATGTCCAATGGAGCAGGGGCCAGCACGATTCGACAGCAATTATGCTGGCATTAACTATGGTAGAAACGCGAGTTCCTGCATGGATAACGTTGTTTAACCTTTTGATTTAAAATAAAAAATTGAAATATTCGACACGTGTGTCAGTATAGTTGAGAACAGTTTTCTCCCGAGGGGCGGCTTTCCAATCATCGCGAAGTAGTGCGGAAGATCATCTTAATGGACTACCTTGGCGGGATGTGATGCGTCCGCCACAACCCGCGGAATTCGTCGTTACGGGCTTCTCGGATTCCGGGTTGTGCGATAGAGCTTAAGGGTACGAGGGGTTGGTGGGAACCTTGCTGGCGCGCGAAAGAGCGAAATGTCCGGGTGGATTAGCGTCGCGGGGTTCTGCTTCCCGCATGCTTGCCGTCCTGGGTGCGGTCGGGTTTGGCGCGGTTCTTGCGGGGTGCTCGGCCTTACCGGCGGCTGGCCCCACCGCCACCGAAATTGTCCAGAATGAAACGCCAGCCGACAAGCCGACGCTGAGCGGTTATGTGGTCGTTGATATCGACGGGCACGTCGTCTCCGTTCTCAGCCGGCGCCCCAAGACTTCGCTCTTCAGCATGTTCAAGACCGGCAAGAAGCCGCCTGATGTGCGGCTCGGCGTTGGCGATTCGATCAGCGTCACCATCTGGGAAGCCAGCGCCGGCGGCCTGTTCTCGACAGCGAGTCTCGATAAGACGACGCCGGGCTCGCGGACCGCGACCTTGCCGGTGCAGGAGATCGCGCAGGACGGCACGATCCAGATTCCTTATGCGGGACGCTTGAAAGTCGCCGGCCTGCGTCCGGCGCAGGTGGAAGCACTCATCGTCAAGGATCTGCAGGGCAAGGCCATCGAACCTCAAGCAGTGGTCACCCTGGCGAAGACGCGCAGCTCGACGGTGACGATCACCGGCGAGGTAACGAACGGCATGCTCGCGCCGGTCAGCGTGGTCGGCGACCGTGTCCTCGACGTGATCGCGACGGCCGGTGGCATCAAGGCGCCGGCCTATGAGACCTTCGTGTCGCTGACGCGCGGCACCACAACTGCGACCGTTGCCTTCAATGCGATCCTCGCCGATGCTCGCGAGAACGTTTACGTGCGTCCGGGCGACGTGCTCACCGTGATCAAACAGCCGCAGCGCTTCACCGTGTTCGGCGGTACCGGCCGTAATGAACTGGTGCCCTTCGATGCGGCCGGCATCACGCTCGAGGAGGCTTTGGCGCGGGCGGGTGGATTGCTCGATTATCGTGCCGACGCCAATGGCGTGTTCCTGCTGCGTTTCGAGCCGGCGGCGATCGCGACGCAATTGGTGCCTGAGCGTAAGAACCAAATTTCAACGCCGGTGGTGCCCGTCGTGTATCGTCTGGCGTTGCGTGACGCCAATTCCTATTTCCTCGCCCGGTCGTTCCAGATGCGCGACAAGGACATCCTTTATGTCGCCAACGCGCCGATGACCGAGGTGCAGAAATTCCTGAGCGTGATCGGTTCGGTGACTGCGCCGGTTGTTTCAGGTGCTGCCGTTTACAGCCTGTCTAAATAAGCTGGCGCCCAATGGCGGAGAAAGCCGCCCATGATCGGTCCGACATCTTTTTTCATCCGGGTTTCACGGACACCGCGCCCGTATGTTGTGACTGTAGTTAGGGTGAGCGAGCGGCCGGTGGCATCCGATGCTCGATAAACCGGGATCGTTACGAGTTGTATCGGACGACGGTCGTAAGCCTGCGGTAAGGGACAGCCGCCCAGTTGCGACACGGCCGAACCTCGTGCATGCGGCCAAACGCATCGGTGCGCTACGGCTGTCATTCCTGCTCTGCGTCATTCTGCCGACGCTGATTGCCGGTCTTTATCTGGGAGCGTTAGCGTCGGACCAGTACGTCTCCGAGGCGCGGTTCGCCGTGCGGCGCGGGACCGAAACGAAAATGCCGCCGGCGCTGAGCGGCCTGTCATTTCTGACATCCCTGACGACGACCGGGGGCTCGTCGATGCAGGACGCGTTTATCGTCACGGATTACATCCGCAGCCGCACCATTATCGAGGATCTCGGCGGCAAGGATGTGGTCGGCAAGATCTATGCGCGGCCTGAGGCCGATTGGTTCTCGCGGTTGCGGTCGGACCTGCCGCTGGAGAAAGTCTGGAAATACTGGAAGCGTAAGGTCACCTCGACGATCGACACACAATCGGGGATCGTCACGCTGGAGGTTGCTGCTTTTACGCCGGAGGAAGCGCTCGATCTCGCTCGCAACATCGTCGATAAAAGCGAACGGCTGGTCAACGAGATTTCCGAACGCAGCCGCCACGACGCTTTGCAGCGTGCGCAGAGTGAGGTTGTTCTCGCGCAAGACCGCGTCCGCAAGGCAAGAGAAGCGTTGCTGCGCTTCCGTAACGCCAACAGTGCGATCGACCCGGTGGCAAGCGCCACGTCCCTCAGCGAAACCGTGGCAACGTTGATGCGCGAGCGTATCAAGCTCGACAACGACCGGGCGAGCCTGCTCGGAGTGGTCGCTGCGGAGTCGCCAGTTCGCCGGCAGATCGACGCGCGCATCGCCAATATCGATCAGCAGATCGCCACCCTTCGGGACCAGATGACCAAGGAGGGGCAGGACAAGACGATCTCGGAGCAGATTGCCGGATACGAAAATCTCCAACTTGAATCGCAGTTTGCGGACAAGCTCTATGAGGTAGCGCAAAGCGCTCTCGATCAAGCTCGCATCGAACAGGACAAGAAACAGCTTTATCTCGCCACCATCGTCAAACCGACGATGCCCGAATTGCCGCTCTATCCCCGCATCGGTCTCGGGATGTTCGTGGTGATGGCGGTCAGCTTCGTCCTCTGGAGCATGGTGTCATTGCTGATTGCGGCGATACGCGATCACATGGGGCACTGACAGAAGAGCCTAGCGCGACAGCCCTCGCAGGATCGCATCTCTAGCCCGCGCATAGAATTCGGCATCGAACGCAAGCAGGCGACGAACCGAATCTATACCTCGCAGTTCGGTTGCGATACGCGACACGAACGAAACCTCGTTGAGCCTTGCGTCTCCGAGACCGTCGGTGCCGAGCAGATCCGTGAGCATCGTGCGGAATTCGTCGAAATGGCTGAACAAACCTACCGCATCCATGCCGGCGAGATAATCGAGCGCAATCGGGATATGTTTGGCATCGGGGATTTCGTCGACGCCGCAGGCCAGTGTGCGCAGTAGTGGATTGAACATCGCATTGCGCTGACTTTCAGTCAGCTTGGCGAAAGCAATTGCGATGGTGGCCGGCTCATTGAAGTCGAAATGGCGGGTGAGGCCGGAAAGAGGCTCGAGTCCGGTTAGATATCTGGTGGTGAATGTCGGGCTTTGGTCGCCTGATGCATAGCGCACGAACAAGAGCCGTTCGGCCAGTTCGTCGAACGGATCGCGGAGCAGGGCGGCGATGGCGAAACCGCGATCCTTGAGCAACTCGCGGTAACGGAAATAGCGCGGCCGTCCGGTGACGAAAATCGAGTTGCCGAAATGGTTGTTGACGATGCTGAATAGCGTGTCGAAGGAATGCTGTTCGACCGCGGTATAGTCTAGGGCGAAGCGCCGGGAGAGAGCGGCCTCGACTTGAGTCTGTGGCATCGCGTGGAAGGCATAGAAGAAGAGCTTGCGCGTCAAATGATCCTGCGGCCGGAAGCGCCGG
>JBQCFU010000671.1:0-9506 GCA_051958775.1 Pseudolabrys sp. | reverse complement strand
AGGACTTCACGCCCGAGGAGATGGAACCGATCTGCGGCATCGAGGCGGACGTGCTGCGGGAAGTGGCGCGCACTTATGCCCGTGCCGAAAGCGCGATCATCTTCTGGGGTATGGGCGTGTCACAGCACACCCACGGTACCGACAACGCCCGTGCGCTGATCGCGCTCGCGCTGATCACCGGCCAGATCGGCCGGCCCGGCACGGGTCTGCATCCGCTGCGCGGACAGACCAACGTGCAGGGCGCGTCCGACGCCGGCCTCATCCCGATGTTCTTCCCCGACTACAAGTCGGTGGAGGATGCCGAGACGCGGGCGAAATACGAACAAGCCTGGGGCGTGCCGCTCAATCCGAAGAAGGGCAAAACCGTCGTCGAGATCATGGACGCGGTGCATGCCGAAGAGATCAAGGGCATGTATGTGATGGGTGAAAACCCGGCCATGTCCGACCCCGATCTCAACCATGCCCGCGGCGCGCTGGCGCATCTCGAGCATCTCGTGGTGCAGGACATCTTCCTCACCGAGACCTGCTCCTATGCCGATGTGATCCTGCCGGCTTCGGCCTGGCCGGAGAAGGACGGCACCGTGACCAACACCAACCGGCAGGTGCAGATCGGCCGCGCCGCGATCCCGATGCCGGGCGAGGCGCGTCAGGATCTCTGGATCCTGCAGGATCTGGCGCAGCGGCTCGGCTGCGACTGGAACTACAAGCACGTCAGCGAGGTCTATACCGAGATGGCATCGCTGATGCCGTCGCTAAACAACATTTCGTGGGAGCGGATCGCCCGTGAGGATGCGGTGACCTATCCCGCCGATGCGCCGGACAAGCCGGGCAACGACGTGGTGTTCGTCAACGGCTTCCCGCGTCCGGGCGGGCTCGGTAAGCTGGTGGCGGCGAAGCTGACGCCGCCCGATGAAACGCCGGACCACGAATATCCGTTCGTGCTCACCACCGGTCGCCAGCTTGAACATTGGCACACCGGATCGATGACGCGCCGCGCCACCGTGCTCGACGCCATCGAGCCGACCGCGATCGCGCAGCTCTCGCGCGGCACCATCGCCAAGCTCGGCATCCGTCCGGGCGATCCGGTGAAGGTGTCGACGCGCCGCGGCACGGTGGAATTGAACTCGCGGCAGGACGATGCGATCCCGGATGGCGTGGTGTTCATCCCGTTCGCTTATGTCGAGGCGGCGGCGAACCTCCTGACCAATCCGGCGCTCGATCCATTCGGCAAGATTCCGGAATTCAAGTATTGCGCGGCCAAGGTCGAGGCGGCGCTCGATGCGCCACGCGAGGCGGCCGAGTAGCATTTCCGGATATTGAGACAACAGAGCCCCTGCGCGCGGTTTCGCTCGCAGGGGTTCTGTTTTGTGCAACGATCGCCACAGCCGGCCAATTCAACTGGCCTGTGCCAGCGGCGCGGGCGTGATGCGTTCGACCGTTTTCATCCGCCACGCGGCAAGCGTCGCCACGAAACCGCACGCCGCGGCGAACATCAGCCACAGCCCGGCAACGGCGCGGTTGCCGGTCATCTCGATCAGATATGTGGCGACCGCCGTCGTGAAGCCGCCGAACAGTGCGGTGGCCAGACTATAAGCGACCGAAAATCCGGCCGTGCGCACGTGGAGCGGGATGAGCTCGGTCAACGCCACCACCATGGCGCCGTTGTAGCTCGCATAGATGAACGACAGCCAGAGTTCGACGGTGAGCAGCCGGGTGAACGACGGCGCGCTGACGAGCCATGACAGCACGGGATAGGCCGTGAGGAACATCAGGGCTGTGAAGGTAAGCAGAATGGGTCGGCGGCCGATCCGGTCGGACAGCGCTCCCATCACCGGCAACCAGAACAGGTTCGAGATGCCGACGCAGAGGGTGACGACGAGACTATCGATGCTCGACAGCTTCAGCACCTGGCGTCCGAAGGTCGGGGTGTAGGCGGTGATGAAATAGAACGACACCGTCGTCATCGTCACCAGCAACATGCCGACGATGACGATCGGCCAGTTCCGGGTGAGCTGCGTCAGGATTTCGCGCGGAGAGGGATGGTGCGCGGAGTTCTGGCGTTGCTTGAACTCGGGAGTTTCGTGCATCGACCGACGCAGAATGAACAGCAACGGTATGATTAGGCAGCCGATCAGGAACGGGATGCGCCAGCCCCATTGTAGCATCTGGTCGGGCGGCACAACGCTGGCGAGCCAGACGCCGAGCAGCGCGACGAAAATCACGGCGATCTGTTGGCTGCCGGACTGCCAGCTCACATAGAAGCCCTTGTTTCCCGGCGTGGCGATTTCGGCGAGATAGACGGATACACCGCCGAGTTCGACGCCGGCGGAAAATCCCTGGATCAGCCGCCCGAACACCACGATGACCGGTGCGATCCAGCCAAGCGTGGTATAACCGGGAACCAGCGCGATCGAGAGCGTGCCGATCGCCATCAGTACCAGAGTGAGCAGCAGCCCGGCGCGGCGGCCGTGATGGTCGATATAGGCGCCGAGGACGATCGCTCCGAGCGGACGCATCAGGAAGCCGGCGCCAAACGTCATGAACGCCAGCATCAACTGGGCGAATTCACTTCCGGTCGGAAAGAAGGCATGGCCGATCGCGCTGGCGTAGTAGCCGAACACGAAGAAGTCGTACATTTCCAGGAAATTGCCGCTGGAAACGCGGATGACGGAAAGGATCTGCTTGCGCCGATCGGCCGGTGCAGACCCGGACGGTAAGCTGCCCATGTTGTTCCTCCACCGTCGCCCCCGGTTTGGAATCATTGAGCATTGCTGCAGGGTGATTGTGGACGTCTGCTGGGAAGATGTCCCGTCAATTTCACGTTGATTGTTTGGCGCCGGCTACCCGAGCGTGAAAGCCTCGTGCACCGCGCTCTGGATTTCGCCGCCCATGATCGGGCCGCCGCCGGCCACGTGGATGAAGTCGCCGATGGCAACGGCACCGAGGCCATGCCGCGGCGTCGGCATCGGCGCATAGGCTTCCCAGGTGTCGCTCGCAAAATCGTAGGCTTCGTTCTGGCCGAACACGCGCTGCGAGCCTTCGCCGCCCATCACGAACATCTTGCCGCGATAGAGCACCGAGCCGTGACCGGAGCGCGCGGTCGGCAGCGGCGCGCGCATGACCCATTTGTCGCCGGCTGCGTCATAGACGTGATGCAGATTTGAGTTGGTATAGAAGTTGTTGACCCGGCCGCCGACCACATGGATCGCGCCGTCTTTCTCGACGATGCCGATATGATCGCGCGCGGTGGGAAGCGGCGCGCGCGTCGTCCAGCGGTCTGCTTTCGGATCGTGGACCAGATGCCAGTCGAGCGAGAGCTTCGCCGGCGTGGTGTCGCCGACCGCGCCGCCGACCGCATGCAGCAAGCCGTCGCGGGCGACGACACCGATGGCGCCAGCAGCCTTCGGCAGCGGCGCAATCGGCTTCCAGGTTTCACCGTCCAGCACGAAGCAGAGATTATCCGGCCGGCGGTTCTGGTCGAGATGACCGCCGACTGCATAGAGCTTCCCGCCGAGCACCGCGACACCCACATGGTTGGCGCCGCGCGGCAGCAGCGGCGCGCTGATCCAGCGATCGGTCTTGGCGTCGTAAGCGTGATGATAAGGCCGGTCGACGCGCTGTTCGGCATAGCCGCCGACGATGTGCATCTTGTCGTCGAGCACGGCGGCCCAGGCCATTTCGCTGCGCGGCAGCGGCAATGGCGCGCGCGTCACCCAGCGGCCTTGATTGGCGGCGCGCGGCGCCGGGCTGTCGGTGACACGCTGTGCATTCAGCGTCTCGTCCGGCGGTGCCGTGACACCCTTGTCGTGCAGATGCGAATAGAGCGGATTGTGATGTGCGTTCTGGGCAGAAGCCCGCCGCACCGCTGCGGTGGTTGCGGCCAGGGTTGCAGTGAGGCCGAGGGTGACGCGACGGCGTGACAACATGGTCATGTCCTCGATGGGGCGCTGGTCGAGCTGCGCGTGTCCTGGCCCAGTCTAGGCCAGAGGAGGCCGGTGGAGGAGGGTGCCGCGGCCAACCAAAACGCTAGCGGCGACGGATCAGGGTAAGGCCGTCGGCGATCGGCAGCATCACGGTTTCGATCCGCGCGTCGAACGCCATCCGGTCGTTGAAAGCACGCATGCCGTCGGTATCGGCGTCGTGGTGGTTCTCATCCATCACCCAGCCGTGCCACAGCGAATTGTCGACCCCGATCAGGCCGCCGGGCGCCAGCAGCCGCAGCGCCTCGTCGACGTAGTCGCCGACCAGCGCCTTGTCGGCATCGATGAAGACGAAGTCGAACAGCAGGTCCGGCGCGTCGGACAGGCTGCGCAGCGTCGGCAGCGCTTCGCCGGTGAGAACATCGATACGCTCGGCGACGCCGGCCGCGTTCCAGTGACGCCGGGCGATGTCGAGCCAGGCCCGATCGCGGTCGATGGTGACGACACGACCCGCGGGCGTCATGCCTTCGGCGAAGGCCTGCGCCGACAGGCCGGTGAAGGTGCCGATATCGAGCACGCGCCGCCAGCGCAGATGTCTGGCGAGGAAGCAGAACAGCGCGTACTGCTCACGCGCCAGCATCATCACGGCCGGATCGCCGAGCGCGATCGTGTCCGCGAACAAGCCTTCGCCGTGCGGCGAAAAACTGCTGCTGCGGGCGAGCATGTAGGTTTCGACCGGTGGCGGCAGCAGGAAGGCCATGCGGCCGGGGGTCCAGGCGGGTTTGGAAACAGTCATGTTATGTGTGTTCAAAACCTTACTTTTGTATACAATAGCTTCGTGCAGATGGTGTCAAATCTTCGGGGAGGTGAGCGGCAGCGTGGGCCGGCTCGCAGCGTTGTTGGGAGCAGGGATTTTTGTCCGCGCGTTTTCAGCGCATGCGCGACCTGCATTGCAATGCAGTGTCAGAGCGTCGCTCTGCTGAAATCCGCTTCGCACTTTTCCGGATGATGCACTAGATTGCGCACCTCATAATGTCGATCTGCGGCGGGCGAGCCGCGGGCCAATCACAAAAAGACGGAGTTTCGGCATGGCTTACAACATCCTTCTCATGGGCGCGTCCTACGGATCGTTGCTCGCCTCCAAACTGTTGTTTGGCGGCCATTCGATCCATCTGGTGTGCCTGCCGGCCGAGGCCGACCTCATCAATGCCGAAGGCTTCAAGGTGACGCTGCCGGTGCGCGGTCGTTCCGCGCCGGTGCTGCTGGAATCCCGCAAGCTTCCGGGCAAGGTCACAGCCGGTCCCGCGACTGGCGTCGATCCGTCGAAATACGATCTGGTCGGCCTGTGCATGCAGGAGCCGCAGTACCGCTCCGACGGCGTGCGTCAGCTTCTCGATGCGGTCGGCAAGTCCGGCGTGCCGTGCATGTCGATCATGAACATGCCGCCGCTGCCTTACATCAAGCGCATCCCCGGCCTCGATTACAAGGCGCTGGAGCCGGCCTATACCGATCCGCGCGTCTGGGATTCGGTGCAGTCGCAGAACATCACGCTGAACAGCCCGGACCCGCAGGCGATCCGTCCGCCGGACGGCAAGGCCAACGAACTGCTGGTGACGCTGCCGACCAACTTCAAATGCGCCCAGTTCGAGAAGGACAAGGATACTGCGATCATCCGCCAGCTCGAGAAGGATGTCGACGCCGCGCGCTTCGACACGCCGGAAGGCAAGATCGAACTGCCGGTGAAGCTGAAGGTCTACGACTCGATCTTCGTCCCGCTGGCGAAGTGGGCCATGCTGCTCGCCGGCAACTATCGTTGCATCACCGACGACGGCATGCGCACCGCGCAGGAAGCCGTGCACTCCAATATCGAGGAGTCGCGCTCGGTCTATAACTTCGTGTTCGACCTGTGCGTGAAGCTCGGCGCCGATCCAAAAGACCTCGTGCCGTTCGAGAAATATGCCGCTGCCGCGCAGAGCCTGTCGCGTCCGGCGTCTGCCGCGCGTGCGCTACAGAATGGAGCGCCGAACATCGAACGCGCCGACAAGCTGGTGCAGCTCATCGCCAGGCAGAAGGGCATGAGCAATCCGGTAGTCGATGCCATTGTCGCGCGGGTTGATCGCCGGCTCGAGGCGAATCGCAAGAAGTCAGCCTGATCCGAAACGAAATGATCTGCAAAAAGAAGGCCCGGCGATTGCCGGGCCTTTTTCATTCCGAGGGTTTCACGAAACGGATTTCGTCGACGTTAGTTCCAGGTCTGGCGACCGTACCAGTCGTCGATCTGCTTCTTCGCCGCATCCTTCTGGATGCCATAGCGCTCCTGGATCTTGCCTTCGAGCTGGTCGCGCTTGCCGGCGATCTTGTCGAGGTCGTCGTCAGTCAGGTCGCCCCACTGTTCCTTGACCTTGCCCTTGAGCTGTTTCCAGTTTCCTTCGACGCGATTCCAGTCCATCGGATCAAACCTCATTCCTGTGTGCCGCACGATGCGCGCGGGCAATCACGGGGATAACGATCCGATGCTGCGATGCGTTCCCGCCTGCGCGGATTTGAACCAGCGCGGGAACCCGGCGCCGCGGGTCACTCCGCGTCGGTCTGAAAATAGGCCTCGACCGGACCGGTCAGCTTGATGGTGACGGGATTGCCGAAGCGGTCTTTCGACTTGCCGGCAGCTACACGGACCCAGCTTTCACTGACGCAATATTCCTCGACGTCGGTGCGCTCCTGGCCTTTGAAGCGGATGCCGATGCCGCGGGCCAGCGCGCTCTCGTCGTAGAACGGGCTGCGCGGATCGTTGCTCAGACGGTCGGGTGGGGTGGTATTGGGCGTGTCGGTCATGGGCGTGTCGGTCATGGCGTCTCGGTGATGGGCGCTTCAGGTGTCAAACGGCAGCGCGCCTTATCCGATAATGCCGCCGCGGCTGCAATGGTCAGGACCGCCGCCGCATCCAGCGCCGCCAAAGCGCGGTGGCCCGCGCGCGGAGCTCCGACCAGAGTTGCTTTGCAGTGGCGACGCCGGGCAGGGCGTTGACGAAGTCGAGCCAGCGCAGGAACCAGCCATAGGCCCAGGCGAAGACCGGGATGGTCAGCAGCTTGTCCTTGTTGATGTGGAACATGCGCTCCACCGCGACCAGCTTGATGATCTCGGCGGCGACGATGATCGCGATGCCTTGCACCGGGTGGCCGGTAGCGAACCGCCAGGCGCCGACCGGCTTGGCCGGTTCCAGCACCGCCAGCGGCACGACCAACAATGCGAGCGCCGCATAGGGCGGCAGCCGTCGCAGCAGGTCATGCACCCACGCGAACAGGCGGAGTTGGGACAGTGCGGTGAACACCGCCTGCGACAGGCGGAAGAAGATGGCATCCAGGATGAAATAGATGATCGCCAGTGCCGACAGCGCAATCCGGCCCCGGTTTCTGATCCACGACGGCACGCGTTGTTTTCCCGGCTGTTGCTCTCGTGCCGCATGCTGACGGCGGCGAACCATGGTAGCGTGCCGACTATCGTTGGGGGAACGCTCGGGAGAAAACAACATGATCAAGTTCGTCGGTCTGGCGGCGGCGGCCGTGGCTTTGTCGGTTGCGGCGTCGGCGCCCGCAGCCGCGGTCAGCGCCAAGGACAAGATGGCGACCTGCAAGTTCGGCGCGGACGATCAGAAGCTTCAGGGTAAGGCGCGCACGTCGTTCATGGCGAAGTGCATGGGCAACGAGAAGCGCGGCGGCAATGCGCCGGCAGTGAAACCTGCTGCGGCGAAGCCGGCCGGCTGATCGAGCCGGCGCAGAAGGGGAACCGCCGGGTGGCGATGACGTTATCCGGCGGCAGCACAGCCGGCGCGCAACGCGTGCGGCATTTCGGGAAAGAACCAACATGGCTAAACGTGGAATCCTCGCCAGCACCGGGCAGACGATTGCCGGCCTGGCGGAAGCGGGCGTCGAGGGGGCGAAGTCGTTGGCGGAAGGTGCGGCCTCGACCGCGAGCGATCTCGCCAGCGGCGCGGTGGAAGGCACACGGCGGCTGGTCGGCGGCAAAAGCCGTCAGCGTCGCAAGCGCAAGGCGAGCACGGTCGGGCAGGTGAAGCGCCGGGCCTCAAGCCTGATGGCCAAGGCCAAGCGCGAGGTGGCCAAGGCCAAGCGGCGGACCCGCCGCAAGACCAAGGCTGTGAAGCGCAAGCAGCGTGTCGTGGTCGCCAAGCGCAAGGCGAAGCGCACGGCACGCAAAGTGGCGCGGACCGCCCGGAAGACGGCGCGTACGGACCGGCGCAGCACCAGGCGGAGCGCCAAACGCGGGACGCGGCGGGCAAAACGCGCCTGATTCGCGGATATCGGACGATCAGCGGCCGCCGCAACCCGGCGGCCGTTGCATTTTAGGCGCTCGGGCCCCATCCGCCTTTGGGATCATGACTTTGCGGGCCTTTCCGCCTATGGTCCGGCCACGGCGGGCAGCCCCCGCTGGACGATGAGGACCCTCGATGCTGATGACCGACACGCTGCGCACTGCCCGACTGACCATGGGTGAGGTGCGCCACGACTGGACCCGGGACGAGATTCGCGCGCTGTTCACGCTGCCGTTTCCCGATCTGATGTTCCAGGCGCAGTCGGTGCACCGGATGTTTTTCGATCCGGCCGAGGTCCAGATCTCGACCCTGCTGTCGATCAAGACCGGTGGCTGCCCGGAGGACTGCGCCTACTGTCCGCAGGCGGCGCAGTACGAGACCGGCGTCAAGGCCGAGAAGCTGATGGCGGTCGAGGCCGTGCTGGAAGAGGCGCGCGCGGCCAAGGCCGGCGGCGCCACCCGCTTCTGCATGGGCGCGGCCTGGCGCTCGCCCAAGGATCGCGACATGGACAAGGTCTGCGCCATGATCGAGGGCGTGAAGGCGCTCGGCATGGAGACCTGCGTCACCCTCGGCATGCTCACCGGGCCGCAGACGCTGCGGCTGAAGGAAGCCGGGCTCGACTACTACAACCACAACATCGACACCTCGCCGGAGTATTACGGCGACATCATCACCACCCGCACGTTCCAGGACCGGCTCGACACGCTGGAGCGGGTGCGCTCCGCCGGCATCAATGTCTGCTGCGGCGGCATCGTCGGCATGGGCGAGGGGCTGGAGGATCGCGTCGGCATGATCGCGACGCTCGCCACGCTGCCGACGCATCCGGAAAGCGTGCCGATCAACATGCTGATGCAGGTCGAGGGCACGCCGCTCGGCCATTCGGCGCAGCTCGACCCGCTCGAGTTCGTGCGCACCATCGCGGTCGCGCGCATCACCATGCCGAAATCCTTCGTGCGTTTGTCGGCCGGCCGCGGCGAAATGAGCGACGAGACACAGGCGCTGTGTTTCCTCGCCGGCGCGAACTCCATCTTCTATGGCGACAAACTGCTCACCACGCCGAACCCGGAAGAAAGCAGCGATATGAAGCTGCTGGCGCGGCTTGGCATGAAGCCGATGGCGCTTAACGGGTGACGGCGCCGCATTTCCATTCTTCGTCATGGCCGGGCTTGACCCGGCCACCCATCCGGCGCGCGTCTGCGCGCCGAAAGACTCTTTTGCGCCCGCAGACGCGGGCGCGATGGATGGGCGGCTCAAGGCCG
>JBQCFU010000670.1:0-5546 GCA_051958775.1 Pseudolabrys sp. | reverse complement strand
CGCCAGGCTTTCGACGGTGTCGCCGGCCTTCACGGTGACAATCTTGATCCGCAGCGGCCGCGTTTCGCGGATTTCCTTCAGCGTCATGCGCCGGAAGGTGTGGATCGCTTCCTTGAAGCTGCGGTCGATCTCCGGCGTACTGTTCTTGGCGGCGAAGATGAAGCGATAGACGTCGCTGCCGAAGCGCACCACGTAAAGCCGGAATGCCCACGGATCGCCCTTGGCGACCGCGGTTGCTGCCGGGAAGCCGGGGATGGTGACCGGCTCGACGCTATGCGGATCGATATTTTCGATCCAGCCGGATGCGAGATAGCTCGTCAAAGACTGCTCGACCGGTACCTGCACCACATCGAGACGCATCGCCTGCGAGCCGCCGTCGTTCAGGCCGAGCACAGCCTGCGCGGTATTGTCGAGCGTGAAGCCGGGCGGGGCGGTGAAGGTGAAGCCGAGCCGCGCATGCAGGAAGCGGCGGCCGCGCACGAAGCCTTCGCTCGGGTCTTCGCCGTAGACCATGCCGTCGAGATCGGAGATGTACTCGGCGCGCTCGCGCACGCCGGCTCCCGGCGCGGTGAACTGCCGCGCATTGAGCTGCGCATTGCGCACGCGCTCCGGCGTCGAGGGGTGCGACGAGATGAAATCGAGCGAGCGCGGATCGGACGAGCCGAGTGGTTTCAGATTGGCGTTGCGCTCCATCGCCGTGAGGAAGCGCGACGCGCCGAACGGGTCGTAGCCGGCGCGCGCAGCGATGCCGACGCCGATGCCGTCGGCTTCGAATTCCTGTGCGCGCGAGAAGCTCGCGAGAGCAAGCTTGGATTTGGCGAGCGCGAGCGCGCCGAGATTAGGATCGCTCAGCACGTCGCTCACCACGGTCGAGACGATCGCCGCCTGCTTCGCCTGCTCCTCGCGGATCGCCGCGTGACGCGCGATCACATGCGCCATCTCGTGCGACAGCACCGAGGCGATTTCCGACGTGTCGTTGGCGAGCGCAAGCAGGCCCCGCGTCACATAAATCTGTCCGGTGGGCAGCGCGAAAGCATTGACCGCCGGCGAATTGAGAATGGTGACGCGATATTTGACGTCGGGCCGCTCGGACGCTGCCACCAGCCGGGTGACGGTGCGGTTCACCAGCGCTTCGAGCTTGGTATCGTCGTATTCGCCGCCATAAGCGGCGAGGATGCGCGCATGTTCCTTCTGAACCGCGCTGCTGGTTTCGGTTGTCTTCGGAGCCTGCGGCAACGTGACCTGACGCGAGGTCTCCGGAAGCTGCGCACACGACGCGAGCCACAGCGCCGCAAGAACGCCAAGCGCGTTGCGTGCGATCTGTCCCGATCTCGTGCGTCGTGTCTGGTTCATTGCCGGGCCGCCGTCGTTGTTTCGGCGAGTTCGATCTGTTCCGGGATCGTTGCTTCGATCACCGGGCCGGAGCGCTGCTCGATCCAGCCGCGCACGCGAATACGGCGGCCTTCAAGCGCGGTCAATGTCACCCCGGCCGCAGCGAAATGCCGCTGGTTCCGCTTGAGTACGATCGCGGTGAAGTCGCGCGTCCAGCGGCGGCCGAAGTTCAGATAGATCACGCCGCGGCTTTCCCGCACCGAGAGCACGGTACCTTCAACCACGGCAAAGCGGCCACGCGCCTCGGTTACCGTGGCTGGACGGTCGGCCTGCAGCGGCGCGAAGGCGGCGTCGGCCCACAGGCCGCGCCGGGTTTGCCGTGCATCCCGCTCGGCCGCAGTGAGCGCTGCGCTGCAGTCCTGTCGCACAGGTTGCGCCGCGCGGCGCGCATAGCCTGCAGCGAGCATCGCTTCCTGCAGCGACAGTCCATCATTCCTGGCGTAACCGAAAACCATAATGCGGCCGTAGCGGTCGGTTGTTTTGCCGTCGAAGGCAATGCGGCGGTCGGCCAGCAGGTTGTCGAGCGCACGGCGTGCACCGTCCGCGCCGGTCTCATCCGGCTCCGGCACTTCGATGCCTGCAAGACGGATCTCGCGGCCATCCTCAAGGGCAATGGTGCGCCCGTCGCGCACAGCAACGACCGCCGCGGTCGTGGTCGCGGCGCGCTGGCAGCCCAATGTCTGTGCCGCGGCGGAGGTCGGCATCGCTGTGTTCAAGAGTCCCCAAAAGCCCGCACCGGCCAGAAGCCCGCAACAAAGACGCAGGGTCAGCCAGTGGGCGCGGATCGAAACGGTCGATTGAGGCCGCATTGCGGTACGGGTCCGATTCCGACCGCAATTTTAGCGAATTTTAGCCCGGCCGATACAGGTCCGCGCGCGTCGGCGGGAGGCCAGATGGCCCGCGCGCCTTTTTCGACGCGAGGGTCTGGAAAATGCCGACGGTGGCGCGGTCGAAAGCGATGGCGCAGCCGGCGAAATAAGCGAGCCACATCCGCATCTTGACCGAACCGACCTCGCGGATTGCCGCATCCCGGTTGGCGAGCAGCCGGTCATGCCATAGCCGGCACGTGCGGCCGTAATGTTCCCGCCAGCCTTCGACGTCGTGTACCTCGAAGCCGTGCCGTTCCAGATTCGCCGCCGACATGCCGATGTGGTCGAGCTCGCCGCCGGGGAAAATGTAGCGTACCAGCGCGGCGAATTCCGGCCGGTGCTTGCGGAACTCCTTGTCGGTGCGCTTTGCCGGGCGGGCGATGGCGTGATGCAGATAAAGCCCGCGCGGCCGCAGCAGCCGGTTGATGGTCGCGAAATAGGCCGGGTGATTGTCGATGCCGACATGCTCGAACATGCCGATCGACGCGATCTTGTCGAATGTGCCGGCGGCCTCATCACCGAGTGCGTGATAATTCTTCAATTCGACGGTGATGCGATCGCTCAATCCGCGCGCCGCGATTCGTTCCTTGGCAAGCGCGAGCTGTTCTTCCGACAGCGTCACGCCGTGGGCGATCACGCCGTAGTGCTCGGCGGCGTGACACACCAGCGCGCCCCAGCCGCAGCCGATGTCGAGGAAGCGCTCGCCCGGCTGCAGCCGCAGCTTGCGGCAGATCATATCGAGCTTGTCGCGCTGCGCGGTGTCGAGGTCGTTCGACCAGTCGGTGAAATAGGCGCAGGAGTAGAGCATCTGCGTGTCGAGGAACAATGTGTAGAACGCGTTCGACACGTCGTAGTGATAGGAGATGTTCTCCTTGTTCTCGCCCTCGCTGTTGTCGCTGGTGCCGCGTACCGCGGTGTTCTCCAGCGGCCACGGGCCGCCGCGCGAGACGGGAAGGAATTTCAGCAGCGTCGACACGACCAGCCGTTTGTCGAGGCTTTTCATCAGATCGCGCGTACGCACCTTCGGTCGCTGCGCCACCAAGTCGAAGATCGTGCCGTTGCGGATGTCGATGCGCGCCGAGGCCCACAGATTGGCGAAGGTGTCGATCTTCGGCTTGCGCAACAGCGCAGCCACCGCGCCTTCGTCGGCGATGCTGACGGCGAGCGCATTCGCCGGCAGATCGGCCGGTACGGTTGAGTCGTCCCACAGCACGAAGCCCGGCGTGAAGCCGGTGCGTTCGCGCAGATGCGTCAGGAAGCGGCGGAAACTGTCGAGGCGGACGGTGCTGGTCATCGCGGCAGATAGAGCATGGCCGGGTGCGGTTGTCAGTCCTTATCCTCGAAAATCGCCACCGCGCGGGTCCAGCCGGCAGACGCTTCTTTCACCTTCACCGGGAAGCATGACACCATGAAGCCGTCCGGCGGCAGTGCTTCGAGATTGTGCAGCTTTTCCAGGTGGCAGTAGCCAATGTCACGGCCCGCCTTGTGCCCCTCCCAGATGATCTTCGGATCGCGGTCCACCGCATAGCGCTGGGCGGTGAAGGAGAATGGCGCGTCCCAGCTCCAGCCGTCGATGCCGGTGATGCGCACGCCGCGCTCGGTGAGATAAAGCGTCGCGTCGCGACCCATGCCGCAGCCGGAATCGATGTAGTCGGTTTCACCGTAGCGCGCGCCGGCGGCGGAGTTCACTAGCACGATCTCCAGCGGTTTCAGCACATGGCCGATGCGCTGGAGCTCGTCCTCGACATCATGCGCGGTGGCGACATAGCCGGCGGGGAAATGCCGAAAGTCGAGTTTCACGCCGGGTTGGAAGCACCAGTCGAGCGGCACCTGATCGATGGTCATCGCCGGTTTCGGTGCGCCGAGCGCGTGGTCCATGGTCGGATGGAAATGATAGGGCGCGTCGAGATGCGTGCCGTTGTGGGTGGTGATCTCGACCTTCTCCAGCGCCCAGCCGGCGCTGTCCGGCAAATCCGACGCTTCCAGTCCGGGAAAGAATGAACGGATGCGGTCGATGGTCTGGTCGTGCCGCAGATACTGGATCTTCGGCAGCGCGAGCGGCGGATCGCTGGCGACGTCGCTTTCCAGCGGAATGGAGATGTCGACAATGCGGCGTGTCATACGATGCGTCCTCTTCATTCTTGCGGCAGTTTTCTTGACGGGACCTCTCGAGCTTGCTTAGCATTTTTCGAAAGAATACCGGGAGATTTGCAATGTTCGTGAAATGGATGGGTGCCGCAACGGCCCTGGTGATGACCTCCACGCTGGCCGTGGCGCAGTCCTATCCCTCGCACAACGTGGACGTGATCATTCCATTCGCGGCCGGCGGCGGCGTCGATGTGATCGGCCGCGCGGTAGCCGCCTCCCTGCAGGATCAACTCGGCAAGAGCTTCACGGTTCTCAACCGCGATGGCGCCGGCGGAACACTTGGTTTCGGCCAGCTCGCGGCGGCGCAGCCGGACGGCCACACGCTCGGCTTCGGCCCCTCGACGCCGATCGCCAACGCGCCCTATCTGGTGAAAGGCGTGCGCTATAACGTCGAGTCGTTCGACTACATCTGCCAGGTGTTCGAGAACGTGTTCTCGATCGCGGTGCCGGTGCAGTCGCCGTACAAGACCGCGAAAGAATTGTTCGCCGCCGCCGGCGAGAAGGGGCTGACGTTCGGTCATGCCGGGCTCGGTTCGATTCCGCATCTCTCGGTGGAGAATCTCGCTGAAGCCCTTCATGTGAAGGTGACGCACCTGCCGTTCCGCGGAGACGCGGCGATGATGCCGGTGCTGATGAAGGGTGATCTCGATTTCGGCGCTCCAGCGCTGTCGTCGATCCGCGGCAACGACAAGATTCGTCCGCTGCTGGTGTTCGCCGACAAGCGTCAGGCGGCGTTTCCGGATGTGCCGACGGCAGCAGAGCTCGGCGTGAAAACCTCTGTGCCGCCGGGCCAGAATGGACTCTATGCGCCGAAGGGATTGCCGGCCGACGTGAAGGCCGCGCTGGAAAAGGCGTGCGGCAACGCGGTGAAATCGGAGCAGGTGCTGAAAGTGATCGGCAACACTGGTCAGAGCATCGCTTACCTCTCCGGTCAACAATTCCATGACCAGACCGCCGCCGACTACAAGTTCAAGGGCGAACTGATCAAGCGGCTCGGTCTCGGCCAATAGCATGCTCTTTGCGTCCACGTCGGACGGGGCCTGCCTTTCAATATCTCACGAGAAAGGGCTTCGGCGGTCGGGTGCCGAAGCCGCGATCGAATGCGCGGATGGTGCGCATTGCGACGAGAGGGCGCTT
>JBQCFU010000669.1:0-7995 GCA_051958775.1 Pseudolabrys sp. | reverse complement strand
CACCGATCCAGAGACCAGCATCACCGATTTGATCCGGTCCGTGGCTTATGCGCTTCCCGCGATCGAGATCGTCGACAGCGCTATCGCGAACTGGGACATTCAGCTTGTCGACACTATCGCTGATAATGCCTCCGCCGCTGGCTATGTGATCGGCCACGCCCCCAAGGCGCTGGGTCAACTCGATCTGCGCCTGTGCGGTATGGTCATCAGCGACGCAGTCGGTAGCGTTCTTTCCATCGGTGCCGGCGCGGCGTGCCTCGATCATCCCCTTTACGCGATGCAATGGCTTGCGCGCAAAATGATTGACGTCGGCCGTCCGCTACAGGCTGGCGATCTTGTTCTGTCGGGCGCGCTCGGACCGATGGTAGCCGCTTCGAAAGGCAGCACCTTTGTCGTTGAGATTCAGGGCTTCTCGCCGCTGACGATCTCGTTCTAGTTTTCTATGCTTTTTGCAGCAAAACATCGCACAGCGTGTCGGATATTCTCTCGATATCACGCAGGTCGTTCAGCCGGCGATTGATGACGAAGCCGTCATAGGCCATCAGAAACAGGTTGGATAAAACCGCATAAGGGTCGTCGCCCTTTTTGCCCGGCAGCGCCTCGCGCAGCATGATCATCAGCCGCTCTTCCGCCCACTTCAGCAGCGGCGCCGGTTTCTTCTGCTTGGGATCGGCGGAGGCCAGCGCCTCGATGAGGCTATTGGCCAGACCGATATTTTCCATCGGAATGTCGCGCCAAACCCCGAGCAGGATCGCCCGCAACTTCTCCCGGGGCGTTTTCAGCTTGGCGACGCGCTGCTCCAGCCGCGTGAAGGCCTCCTTGTACCAAGGCTCTTCCACCGCATAGAGCAGATGCAGCTTCGACGGGAAATACGAATAGAGGCTGCTCACCCCGACGCCGGCAAGATCGGCGATCTCCTGCAGCGTCGTGTCGTGATATCCCTTCTGCGAAAACAGGTCGTGGGCGCTGTCGAGGATCGCCTTCTGGACGAATTTCTTTTTGACCTGAACCACAGCAAGACCCGGCTCTAGAGCGGAATCGCCATCGGCACGTGCGTTCCGTCGCAATTCACAAGATCGACCCGCTTCAACCTGATTCGAAACGAATCATCGGCAGCAGCAAGATGATAGGTGTGGCGACCCGAGTAAATCCTCTGTTTGTCAGCCTGATGCTCGACGCACACAAATGCTGCCTGAACGGTGTAATCCCCGCCCTCTTCGCGCTGTGCCTCGATATTGCTGACCAGATGGGTGGTGCGCGGCATAGGCGTCAGCACCAGCGCGCGCTCTTCCAGGAGACGTTGCACGCGGATCGACAGGATGCCGTGGTCCTCATAGATGATCGAGGCAACGTTCAGCGGATCGGTCTGGCCGGGCTGGCTCGGCATCCAGTAGATGCCTTGCGGCTCGTAAAGCTTGAGCCACGCTTCGAATTCGCCGCTGTCGAGCAGCTTCGCCTCTTCGTGCAGGAAGGATTCGATCCGGCGCTGGGTCTTATTGTCGAGCATCACGCCGCCTCTGCCGTGAGATAGTTGACCCAGGCCTGAAACTGCACGCGCATCGGCATTTCGCTGGCAAGGCCGGAGACGGCCCCGGTCGCCGCTTCCTGGTCGCTGCCGAGGCCGCGCGAGAAATCCACCCAAGGACCATCGTCGCGCTCAAGCCCTAGCTGGCAGCGTTCCAGCATTTCGACGTCGTCGGACAGGATCATCGACGCCGGCGAGCCCAGCGTGGTGAGGAATCGGATCGACCGGTGAAACATCTCATCAGGCGCGCCCTTTAGTTTAAAGCAGAAGATACGCACCAGCGACCGATCAACAGCGAGCGGCGTCACCAGGCGCATCTGCTGATACTGCGCGTTGATGATCAGGTTCGGATAAATGATGTTGTTGAAGCGGTTCATGCCGAGGACTTCATTGGCCTTGTCCTCGCCGAGCCGAGCCGCCAATGCCGCGCGATACCGCACGATCACCGGATCGGTCTGCTGGTTCGACAGCACGCCCTTGTTGTAGAAGTTCGTCATATAGGTATGGCCGGCGGAAAGGCCGTTCAGCTCGATGCCTTCCCATTCTTCGTAACCGAAGCCATTGGCCATCAGCATTTCACGGGTCTGATCCTGATCGAGGATCGAGGCATTGGTCGGTGCACGGCGTGCCGGCATGACCGAAGAAGAATGCACGAAACTCGGATGGAAGATGTCGGTCGCATTCTCCATGTGCAGCTTCCAGTTGCCGCGATACTCCATGGAGAAGCTTGAATCGGCCATTTCGATTTCGCCGTCCGGCGCGCGATCGACCAGATTGTCGATGACGTCGGTCATCGCCCCGAGATGGTCGGCCAGCGGCTCCGGATTCGGATTGAGCGTCGCGAATACAAACCCGCGATAGGTGTCGATCTGCTCGATCCGCTGCATCTGGTTGATCGGGTCGTTAAGATCGAACCCATCCGGATAGCTCTTGCGATGCGGCACCGAAGAGAGCGAGCCATCCGGTCGGAACACCCAAGCATGATACGGACAACTGAACAGACGGCTGGTGCCACGCTCCGACATGCACAGCCGCGCGCCGCGATGCGGGCAGCGATTACGGAGGACATTGATGCGGCCGTCTTCGCTGCGCGTCACCAGCACTTCATGATTCGCAAGCCGCGTGCGGACAAAATCGCCCGGCTTCTTCAACTGACTTTCGTGCGCGACATAGATCCAGAGCCGGCCGAAAATCCGCTCCATTTCGAGCTGGAACACGGCCGGATCGGCATAAGCGCGGCGATGCACGCGATTGGGCTGCACGAGTCCGCGAATATCGTCCGCCGTCGGCGCTGTGACCGCTATTTCGTCTTTGCAATTCATCATGGCCGCCTCACTTCCGCGCTTTGCAGCGCGCTTCCCGTACATCAGTTCAGTAGTTCGCCAAAAATTTCCGCATAGGCCGGACAGGTTTCGAAGCCCGCGCCCGGCGTATCGGGCAAGGCCGCGATACCGTCGTACAACGGCAGCCCCGCCGTGATCCGGCCGAACAAGCTCGCGTCGTCCATCGCCACTTCCGCAAGACCGAGGCCCAGGCCGGCGACACTGTGCGCCGCGAGGAGATGGCCCGCATGCGGCGCGCAGCGCGCAGGATCCCAGCCGTGCGCACGCATCTCATCCAGGATGCGGCGATATTCGACGATGCCGTAACTCAGCGAGATGTCGAACTGGAGCAGATCGCGTTCCGGCCGAAGCCCGCCGTGGCGCAGGAGATTGCGCGCATCGTCGCGCGAAAACAGGTTCTCACCGGTCGCCAGCGGCAGTGACGACAGCGCCGCGATCTCGCGGTGCAAGTCGACATCGAGCGGGTGCACCGGTTCCTCGATCCAGGCCAGCGGTCGGCCTTTGAGAGCATCGAGATAAGCCACCGTTTGACCGCGGTCGAACATGCCGTTGCCGTCGACAGCCAGGGTCATTCCCGGAGTCAGCGCGCCGAGCACCGCATCGATGCGCGCCATATCATCCTTCAGCGGTGCGCCGCCGATCTTGATCTTGAAACGGCAGTGCCCTTTGCCGATGGCGCGTTTGACATCGTCGCACAACGCCGCGACATCGTTTGTTGCACGATAATGCCCGCCGCTGGCATAAAGCGCGACCTTCGCAGAGGCTGCCGGCGTTGTCGCATCCGCCGCAAGCGTGCGCCAAAGCGGCTCATCACGATGTTTCGCGACAAGGTCCCACAAAGCAGCATCAATCAGACCGACGGCACCACAGCGCTCGCCGTGACCACCCGCTTTCTCATCGGTCATCACCACGCCCCAGGCGCGGTGCGGATCGATGCCGCCGTTGCCGTCGTCATAGAGCTTCGGATCGGCCGCCAGCAGCCGCGGGATGAAGCGCTCCCGCAGCAGGCCGCCGTGTCCGTACCGGCCGATCGAATCGAACGCGAGGCCCGTCAGCGGCCGGCCGTTTCGCATGCTGTCAGTCTCAATGCAAAGCGCGGTCGCCGTCATGGCACCGAACCCGATGCTGGCATTCCGGGCTGCGGTGGCAAGTTGCACCGTGCATTCCCTGACGGCAGTGACGCGCATTACTCTTCTTTCACCTGGCGCCAGTCGTGCGGCGAGACATCGAACACGATGCCGTTGACGTCCTTGTATTTCTTTTCGGCATCAACGCCGGGATAGCTCGGTAACTGCATGAAGAACTCGCCGCCGTTCTGCTTGATCTTGTCGGCAGTCTTGTCCTCGTCTTCGACCACGAAGCCGATATGATGCAGACCCGCCCAGTCCGGTCCGCCCTTGCCGCCCTTGGTGCCTTCAGGGAAGTGCAGCAGCGTCAGGTTGACGATACCGTCGGACAGCGACACGGCATTGCCGATCGGGCTGTCGACCGCGCCGACGCGCTTGAGTTCGAACACATTCTCGTAGAAGGCCGCGGCCTTTTCGAGATCGGGTACCTGGATCGCGATATGCCGGATCTTGCCCATGACGGTCTCCGTTTGTGGCCAACGATGGCCGAATACTGGGACGGGGAAACGGTGATCGAAAGACGATCACAGTATCCGCACGATATAATCTTCTTCGGTTTTGAACAAACAAAATCGAGCGAGGCCTTCCTTGTCGCGGTGCGTTTCCGCGATTTGCCGGTCGCAACAATGGCTTCGCCGCATCGGCTACGCCCTCGCAATGTCAAAAACGTCGATATCATCGCTACTTTTAGCAACGCCGCCAGAGCATTGCGAACATCTGGCGTCCGCCACTGAGGCTTAGACGCGCTTGCAGCATTTTGCTGCAACGCCGCAAGCATTTGCCAAAATTTAATTCGCTTTTGGCCTCGGAAGTATCTTGACGGTATTTTGGACTAATAAGATGGTAGCGACCTGTATTTTTTCTAAACCGAAGGAGATTTGATTATGCTTGCGACGTGCCGTCGGATCCCCATCCAATCCCTTCGGCTCACAGCCGCCTTTGCGATCGGCGCGCTGATGGTGTCCGGCCTCGCCGCCTCCGCGCAGGAAGTCACACTGAAAGCAGCGGTGTTCGTGCCGCCGTCCACCACTTACGGCATCCCGTTCAAGCGCTTCGTCGACCACGTCAACGAAACAGGCAAAGGCACGCTGCAGATCCGCATCGTCGGCGGACCGGAAGCGGTGCCGGCCGATGGTCAGGCGCAGGCGCTGAAGACCGGCGTGCTCGACATCGCCTCGATCCCGCCCGCCTATTACAAGAGCATCATGGTCGAGGGCGACGCGCAGATCCTCTCCGACATGTCGGTCACTGAGCAGCGCAAGTCCGGTGCCTACGACTTCCTCAGCAAGCTCGCGGCCGAGCGGCTGAGCTCACTCTACCTCACCACCTATGGCGTCGGCGTTCCGTTCCATCTCTATGTGACCAAGGACATGCCGGTCGCCAAGATCGACGACCTGCGCGGGCAACGCTTTCGCGGGCAGCCGAATTACAATGCGCTGTTCAAGCACTACGGCATCGCCGGCGTGAACATCGCTGCGCCGGAAGTCTACACGGCGCTCGAGCGCGGCACCGTGCAGGGTTATGGCTGGCCGCTGTGGGGCATCAACGACTTCGGCTGGGAAAAGCTCACCAAAGTCCGCGTCGACCCCGGCTTCTACAACGTGATCGTCAACATCCTGATGAACAAGGGCAAGTACGATTCGCTCACACCGGCCCAGCGCAAGGTGCTCGACGATGCGGTCGTCTGGTTCGAGAAGGACAACGAGCAGTACACCGCCGACAAGACCAAAGAGACGTTGGACATGCAGACCAAGGCCGGCATCAAGAGCGTGAACTTCGGTCCGGAGTTCAAGAAAGTGGCGGTCGAAGCCTACTGGGATGACCTGAAGAAGCTGAGCCCGGCCAATATCGACAAGCTCAAGGGCATGCTGACCAAGTAAAACCGTCCGACAACAAAGCAGGTTGGCGAGATATCCGCAGCATGCAGATCATCTTCTGGCTGAACGGCTGGCTGGTCCGAATTCTCAGCGTGCTGGCCGTTGCGGTCATTGCCGCGATGACTCTCGGCATCAGCGCCGAAGTGATCCTGCGGATATTCTCGTTCCCCTCGATCACCGGCTCGATCGAGCTGACGGAATACGGGCTGTTTATCTCCACCTTCTTCGTTGCCCCCTATCTGCTGCGCACCAACGAACACATCCGCGTCGACATCGCCATGTCGCGCGCAACGCCAGAAACAGCACGCCGGGTCGAACTCGGCGTGCTGGCCGTCATCATGCTCATTTCGGTCGTCACCGGTTTCATTGGCACGGTGATCATGATCACCAATGCGCGCGAAGGAACGCTGATCTTCAAGGATCTGATCTTTCCGCAATGGTGGCTGGACTGGATCATACCCTTGACGTCGCTCGCCATGACGATCCAGGCGGCCGAACTGTTCGTGAGGCTCTGGAACGACACACATCCGGTCACACATGACGTGAGCGAGCACGTGCCGGGTATCCAGCCGGGAGAAATGCCGTGAGCTGGGCCTCCATCCTCACGGTGATGTTCGCTTCCAAGGTCGGCCTGTTGCTGACCGCGCTGCCGGTCGCCTTCGTTTTCTTCATCATCAATATCGTCGGCTCCTATCTGATCTTTGGCGGCTTCGCCGGCCTCGAACAGATGGTGCGCAACGAGCAATTGTCGGTGGCGCAGTTCTCGCTGGTGCCGATTCCACTGTTCGTGCTGATGGGCGAAGTGCTGTTCCACACCGGCCTCGCCATGAAGTCGGTGGATGCAGTCGACGCGGTGATTCGTCGGGTGCCGGGCCGTCTCGCCGTCGTCGCTCTGGTGGCAGGCACCATCTTCTCGGCGATTTCGGGCTCGACCATCGCCACCACGGCGATGCTCGGCTCTTTGTTGCTCCCGCAAATGCTGCAGCGGAACTACGAACCGAAAACCGCGATGGGGCCGATCCTGGCGATTGGCGGCGTCGATATCCTCATTCCCCCGTCCGGCCTCGCGGTGCTGCTCGGCAGCCTCGCCGGTATTTCGATTTCCGGCCTGCTGGTCGGCGGCATCGTCCCCGGCCTGATCCTGTCGGCCTTGTTCATCGGTTACGTGGTGCTGCGCTGCTGGCTCAACCCCGCGCTGGCGCCGATCTATGAGGACGAGTACGCACCCAAGCGGCATCCGTGGATCAATCTGATCATCACCGTAGTACCGCTGATCGGTGTGTTCGCCATCGTCGTCGTCAGCATGACCAGCGGCTGGGCGACTCCGACCGAATCCAGCGCGCTCGGCGCGCTCGCCACCGTGATCCTGGCGCTCTGCTATGGCAGCCTGACCCGCGAGAACCTCTGGAAGTCCCTGATGGGGACGATCTCGATTTCCGGCGCGCTGCTGTTCATCATCGTCGGTGCCACCACCTTCGCACAATTGCTCAGTTTCTCCGGTGCGACGGCGGGCCTTGTCGCCGTGATCGAAAGCTCCGGCCTGCAGCCGACCGTGGTGCTGATCGGCATGCTGGCGATCCTGCTGATCCTTGGCTTCTTCATCGACCAGACCAGCATCATGATGATCACGCTGCCGTTCTATATGCCGCTGCTGCGCGGCATGGGCGTTGATCTGGTCTGGTTCGGTATCCTTTATCTGCTGTGCATGCAGATCGGCCTGCTGACACCGCCGTTCGGACTGCTGCTGTTCGTGCTCAAGGGCGTTGCCCCGCGAGGCATCACGGTCGGCATGATCTATCGCGCCGCCATTCCCTATGTGTGGTTGACGATGCTGATGATGGCACTGATCTTCATCTTCCCGAGCATCGTCACCGCTTTCGTGACAAACTGACGGCGTGACGAGCCGAAGGATGCCGCGATGAAGGCGCCGATCTTCACCTATCGCCGCCCCGATGATCTCGATGGGGCGTTGACGGTGCTCGCCGACCATGCCGGCGAAGCGCAGGTGCTGGCCGGCGGACAGAGCCTTGTGCCGACTTTGAACATGCGGCTGTCGTCGCCTGGAATGCTGGTGGACATCAACCGGATTGCGGCGCTGCGCGGCATCACCGACAACGGCGATA
>JBQCFU010000668.1:0-6701 GCA_051958775.1 Pseudolabrys sp. | reverse complement strand
ACGACGGATTCTCGGTGGTGGCGCCGACCAACACCACCGTGCCGTCTTCCATCACCGGCAGAAACGAATCCTGCTGCGCGCGGTTGAACCGATGCACCTCATCGACAAACAGCAGCGTACCGATTCCGGTCTCGCGCCGCGCGCGGGCGGCATCAAACACTTTTTTCAGATCCGCGACGCCGGAAAATACCGCTGAAATCTGCTCGAAGTGCAGCGACGTGGCGTCAGCGAGCAGCCGCGCCACGGTGGTCTTGCCGGTGCCGGGCGGTCCCCAGAACACCAGAGAGCCGAGTGAGCGCGTCTCCAGCATGCGCGTCAGCACGCCGTCCGGACCGAGCAGATGGTCCTGCCCGACCACCTCGGACAGCGCCTGCGGCCGCAGCCGGTCGGCGAGCGGACGCGGCGCGTCGTGCTCGAGCCCCGCGGCAGCGAACAGCGATGGTCCCTTCTGCGCGCGCGGGCTCATGACAGGCTTTCTTCCCTCTCCCCGCCTGCGGGGAGAGGGTCAGGGTGAGGGGCAGACAACGGCGATATCATGAGAAACAGCCCCTCACCCGCCGCGCGAAGATGCGCGTCGACCTCTCCCCGTAAACGGGGCGAGGTAAGCAGCATCTTGTCTTGCCGCGTCATCCGCTGAACCCGGCGGAGATCTGCTGACCGCCACGCTGAATGGTGATGCGCCAGATCCGGCTCGGATCGCGTGTCACGCGTTCGAGATCGCGGGTGCGGGAAATCTTGGTGCCGTTGACGGCGACGATGATATCGCCCTGCTGGAAACCGTACTGCCCTGCCGCGCTGCCGTCCGGCACCTCGGTGACGACGACGCCCTCGGTATCGGGTTCAAGCTTCAGCCGGTCCGCCAGCGCCGGACCGATATTGACGCAGGTCGCGCCCTGGAACGGCGAACGGGTCTTGACCGTGAGTTCGTCACGTTCCCCTTCCGGCGCAACCTGCAAGGCGACGTTGACCGTCGTCTCCTTGCCGGCGCGCAGCACGGTGAGCTGCGTCGTACCGCCGACCGCTTTGGTGCCGAAGCGGTAACCGAACGCATTGGGATCGTCGACCGCGAGACCGTCGACGGCAGTGATCACGTCGCCGGCTTTCAGACCCGCCGTGGCGGCCGGACTGCCCTTGGTGACGCTCGAGACGATCGCGCCGGTCGGCCGCTTCATGCCGAGGCTGTCGGCAATCTCGCTGGTCACCGCCTGCAGCGATGCACCGAGCCACGGCCGCTGCACGGCGCTGCCGCCGCTCTTTGCCGAAGCAACGACGACGCGCACCATGTTGGACGGAATGGCGAAGCCGATGCCCTGCGAACCGCCGGAGCGCGAGAAGATCGCCGTGTTGATGCCGACGACCTTGCCGGTCATATCGACCAGCGCGCCGCCGGAATTGCCGGGGTTGATCGCCGCGTCGGTCTGGATGAAGAACTGATAATCGGTGATGCCGACCTGGGTGCGCGCCAGCGCCGAGACGATGCCGTGCGTCACGGTTTGCCCGACGCCAAACGGATTGCCGATCGCCAGCACCACGTCGCCGACCTGAAGCTCATCGGAATTGGCGAGATCGAGCGCCGGAAAACGTTCACGTCCATCCTTGATGCGCAGCACGACGAGATCGGTGCGCTGATCCTTGAGCACGATCGCCGCCTCGAACTCGCGCTTGTCGGCGAGCGAGACCTTCACCTCGTCGGCGCCTTCGATGACGTGATAGTTGGTGACGACGAGACCGGAGGCGTCGACGATCACGCCAGAGCCCAGAGAGCGCTGCTGCTGTTGCGGCATCGGCCCGCCGAAGAAACGGCGGAAGATCGGATCGTCCAGCAACGGATTGTTATTGCGCGCTGTCTTGGCGGCGTAGACGTTGACCACCGCCGGCGTCACCCGCTGCACGATCGGCGCGTAGGACATGCGCAATTCGTTGGCCGAAGCCGGCACCCGCCGGTCCTGGGCATTGACCGTGCCGGGACCTGCGGTCAGCGCGGCAAATCCCACGGAACACGCAATAAAAGCTGCAAAAAACGGGCGCGACAAAGCCATCGGGGCGAATCCGTAACGGTGAGATTGCCTTGAGATATAGGCTCCCGCCTCCGCCAGTTGAAGCCGGGCCAAGGCCGGCAAACAGGCTTTCTCAAGGGAACGCGGGCCCTCCGAATCGCCCGCGAGGGCGCCCACGGAAGCGGCGTATGTGCCGGCAGGCCCGCCAGCCGACGTTAACGGCGCGTCCATTTCGGCGTGGCGACCTGCCGCAGGCATCGTCACCGCGCAGTCGCGGAACTGTTACATCCGGTTTTTAGCTGAACCGCGGGCTTGGAAAAGGCCCGGTTGATCCGTCTCGACACCGCCGTCCGGCGGCCAGCAGTCGATTCAACCTCACAACAGGCAAGGCACCCCCTCGCGGCACCTTCCGCGAGAACGGAGTTCCTTTGCCCAATCAGGACAGGGGTTCACTGATGACGTATCGTATCGCGCCCGTATTCGGCGCACTTAGAACGCTTGGCGCTCTTGGCTTCGCAGGGGCCATGATCGCCACTCCGGTGCAGGCGCAACCGGCGGCGACAGACGCACAAATCAACGATCTGCAGCGGCAGATCACCGCGCTGGAAAAGCAGATCAAGTCGCTGAAGCACCGGCCGGCTCCGGTGAAGGTGGAAACGGTCGCGACACCGGGGCCGGTACTCTCCATGCCCGGCAACCGGCCGACCTTCTGCACCGCGGACGGCGCGACCTGCATCGGCATCACCGGCCGCCTGCACATGGATGTCGGCGGCTATTCCTATCAGCCCAACACTGCCGCGACCGTGCCGCAGGACATGCGCAACGGCGTCAATGCGCGCCGGGCCCGCATCGGTCTCCTCGGCACTTTCGCGCGCGACTGGGACTTCGGCATCGTGCTCGACGGCGGCGGCTCGCAGGACGGTCAGGCGACGCTCA
The DNA here is from genome assembly GCA_051958775.1 of Pseudolabrys sp. Lineage (GTDB taxonomy): Bacteria > Pseudomonadota > Alphaproteobacteria > Rhizobiales > Xanthobacteraceae > Pseudolabrys. Next base: position 3,768 of record JBQCFU010000668.1, on the reverse strand, counting down.
ACAACGCCTTCGTCGGCTACAAGGGCATCAAGGGCCTCGTCATCGAAGGCGGCTATATGGACGTGCCCTACACGCTCGATGAAGCCACCAGTTCGAACAACATCACCTTCATGGAGCGCGCGACGCCGCAGGTGCTCGCGACCGATATCGGCGCCGGCGATAACCGCGCCGCGTTCGGTGCGCGCGCGTTCGACAAGTGGTGGTGGACCGGCGCCTATCTCACCGGCCCGACCACGGGCTACGACCATTCCACGCGCGTGCCTTACGGCATGACTGCGCGCGCGATCGTCGTTCCGTTCAACAACGATATCGGCACGCTGCTGGTCGGCGGCGATGTCCTGTATCAGTTCGACACCGGCGGCGCGCCGAACGTCAATCAGCTCCGGCTGCGCGACCGTCCCGAGGTACGCATCGATCCCACCCGCATCCTCGATACCGGCAACATCAACAATGTCGAGCATGCACGGGTGCTCAGCGCGGAAATCGGCGGTGCGCTCGGAAGCTTCAACTTCCAGGGCGAGTATTTCGACTACATGATCGGCCGGCGCGCCCTCACCGACCTGCACTTCACCGGCGGTTATGTGCAGGCGAGCTACATCCTGACCGGCGAAACCCGCAAATACAGCACCTCGTCGGGCGCATTCGGCGGCGTCAATCCGAAGAACCCCTTCACGCCTGGCGGCGGCTGGGGCGCCTGGGAAATCGCCGCGCGCTACAGCACCGTCAATCTCAACGACGGCCTGGTGCTCGGCGGCAAGCAGAGCAACATGACGCTCGGCCTGAACTGGTACGTGAACAGCAACATGCGGTTCATGCTGAACTGGATCAACGGCAAGGTCGAACGCAACAACCTCGCGGGCGTCGACACCGGTGCGAAGTACAACGCCGTGGCGATGCGGGCGCAGGTGGCGTTCTAAAACGCCACGCTTCACCAAAACAACACAGGGGCAGCCGAGGCTGCCCCTGTGTCCGTCAGCAGGCCGGCGCGCGACCTATGATTTCGGCGGCACCGTCCGCAGCCAGGCGATGATCGCATCGACGTCGGCGTCGGTCATCTTGGCGTAGTAGCCGAAGCCCATCGGCGGTTTCAGGCGGCTGCCGTCCTTGGAAACTCCCTGAGTGATCGCGCGCTTGACCTCCGCGTCGGTCCAGGCGCCGATGCCGGAGGTCTTGTCAGAGGTGATATTGCGCGCCACCGACTTGCCCCAGGGGCCCGGGAATTCCTGTCCGCCTTTGCCGAGGCTGGTCGAGAACAGGTGCCGTCCCTTGTCCATGGGCGTGTGGCATTCCATGCAATGCGCGATGGTGGCGAGATAGAAGCCGCGCTTGACCTTGTCGTTGAGGCTCGACGGCGCGATCGGCTTCTCGGCGCCCGGCAACACCTCCTGGAACATCGGCATCCGATATTCCGGACCGGGCACTTCGTTCTTGATCGGCTTGACGGTACGCAGATAGGCAACGATGGCGTTGAGGTCACCGGGCGTCAGAATTTTGTAATAGCCGGTCGGCATCAGTGGCGCGATCTGCACGCCGTTCGGCCGCTTTCCGGTGGTCAGCAAGGTCTTGATCTGCGCATCGGTCCAGGAGCCGAGACCGGTCTCTTTGTCCTGGGTGATGTTGGGCGCCGATACCTTGAACGGCGGCTCATCCCACGACAGGCCGCCGGCCAAAGCCTTTTCCACGACGTCGCCGGTCGGCCCTTTTGGCGTATGGCAGTTGTGGCAGGTCATGACCGTATTGACGAGGTAGCCGCCTCGTTCGGCCGGTGTCTCGGCGCGCGCCGATACGACGAATGCGCCGGCCAATGCCAGCGCAAGACCCAATGTGCGGTTCATGCTGATTCCCCCCCAAGGACGGCGGGAGCGTATCGGCGGCGCAAAAGTTCCGCAACAGATTGGAAGAGTTTTAAGCTGTCGGCCGCGCCGTTATGCAGGCGCGCTACGGTTCAGCGCGCGCCCGCGGCTGTCAGGATGTCCGTGATCGCCTTGTAGCCGTGACGGCGCGCATGCATCAGCGGCGTCACGCCCTCGCGGTCGGCGATGTTCACATTCGCCCCGCCATCGACCAGCAGCTTGACGATGCGAGTGTGCACCGGCCCGCCGTCGCCGAGGATTACCGCCTCGAGCAGCGCGGTCCCGCCGAGATTGTTGACGTGATCCTTGTCGATCTTGGTGCCGAGCAGGATCGCCACCGTCTCCGGATGACCGTGATGCGCCGCCGGGATCAGCGCGGTGCCACCATAGCGATTGGTGCTTCTCAGGTCGGCTTTGCCGGTGGCGAGGATCGCCTTGAGAATCTCGTTGCGCCCTTCCGCGCCGGCATAGAGGAACGGACTGTCCTGAATGCCGTCCTTGGCGTTGACGTCGGCGCCGGCAGCAATCAGCGCGCGTGCTGCGTCGATCTTGTTGGCACGCGTCGCCAGCAACAGCGCGGTGCGACCGGAGCCGTCGCGCGCATCGACATTTGCCCCGTCCTTGAGAAGCCGCTGCACCGTCACAGCGTCGCCCTTGCCGGCCGCGGCCAGTAGGGCCTGATCCTGGCGCGCATCGGCGTGCGTCACATCGATCATCGCTGTCACCGCGAACACCATTGCCACAACGAAAAAGGCGGCGCCGAGCGCCGCCTTCCGTAATGCTTGCAACCCGGCGATCATCACGCCGCGGCAGTCGCCGCCTGCTCAGTCTTGGCCGCAACCGGACCGGAGTCCTTGCCGCGCGCATCGACATCGCGGTCGACGAACTCGATCACCGCCTGCGCGGCGTTGTCGCCATAGCGGAAGCCCGCCTTCATGATGCGGGTGTAGCCGCCGTTGCGGTCCTTGTAGCGCGGGCCGATCACTTCGAAGAGCTTCTTGACCATCTCCACGTCGCGCACCTTGGAGACCGCCTGGCGGCGGGCATGCAGGTCGCCGCGCTTGGCGAGCGTCACAACCTTCTCCATCACCGGGCGAAGCTCCTTCGCCTTCGGCAGAGTGGTGACGATCTGCTCGTGCTTGATCAGCGCCGCCATCATGTTCGCAAACATGGCGGTGCGGTGCTGGCTCTTACGACCGAGCTTACGATGTCCGCTTCCGTGACGCATGGTCTCAACTCCTCATCTGCATTCGTGTCGCGACCGTTGCGGCCGGAACATCGCTCGGGTGGGCTGCCCGCGTTCGCCCTGTCGTGACGGCCGGATCAGCCCGGCCGTGACGCATTCTCAGTAGCTCAGTAGTGGTCCTCGAAGCGCTTGGCGAGCTCTTCGATGTTCTCCGGCGGCCAGCCCGGCACTTCCATGCCGAGGTGGAGGCCCATCTGCGCCAGCACTTCCTTGATCTCGTTGAGCGACTTGCGGCCGAAGTTCGGCGTGCGCAGCATCTCGGCTTCCGACTTCTGCACGAGGTCGCCGATGTAGACGATGTTGTCGTTCTTGAGACAGTTGGCCGAACGCACCGACAGTTCGAGTTCGTCGACCTTCTTGAGGAACGCCGGGTTGAAAGCGAGATCCGGGATCGACTCCTGGGCCTGCTCCTTGCGGGGCTCTTCGAAGTTGACGAACACGTTGAGCTGGTCCTGCAGGATGCGCGCGGCATAGGCCACGGCGTCATCCGGCGAGACCGCGCCGTTCGTCTCGATGGTCATGGTCAGCTTGTCGTAGTCGAGGATCTGCCCTTCGCGGGTGTTCTCGACCTTGTAGGAGACCTTGCGCACCGGCGAGTACAGGCTGTCGACCGGGATCAGGCCGATCGGCGCGTCTTCCGGACGGTTACGCTCGGCGGCGACGTAGCCC
>JBQCFU010000667.1:0-16061 GCA_051958775.1 Pseudolabrys sp. | reverse complement strand
ATGCAGCGCCGCTGGGAGGAGCAGCTTGCTGGTTATGTGTCGGCGAGTTTCCGCGTCATCACTCTGAACAACGCGGCGAGCCAAGCGGTGCAAGTGATCAACAAAATAGTCATTGCCGCGATCCTCTACCTCGGCGCCAAGCAGGTCATCAACGGCGATCTGACCGTCGGTGAACTGGTGGCCTTCAACATGCTGGCGGCGCGCGTCAGTATGCCAGTGCTGCGCTTGGCGCAGATGTGGCAGGACTTCCATCAAGCCCGCCTTTCGGTTGATCGGCTCGGCGACATTCTCAACACCATACCGGAGCCGAGTTTTAGTACGACGCGCGCCGCGCTGCCGCCAATTCGCGGTCAAGTAACTTTCGAGCATGTTAGTTTTCGCTACCGCATCGATGCGTCCGAGGTGCTGCGCGACATAAATTTCTCTGTTTCGCCGGGCCAAGTGATCGGCGTAGTCGGCTCGTCGGGTTCGGGCAAAAGTACGCTTGCGAAGCTAATCCAACGCCTTTACGTGCCCGAAAGCGGTCGCGTGCTGATCGATGGCGTCGATGTCGCACAGGTTGACCCGGCCTGGCTACGCCGGCAGATCGGCGTGGTGCTGCAGGACAGCGTGCTGTTCAACCGCACGGTCCGAGAAAACATCGCCTTGTCGGATCCGGCGTTCCCGACCGAACGCGTGATCGAGGCAGCGAAGCTGGCCGGCGCCCATGAGTTCATTCTCAAGCTTCCCGAGGGCTATGACACCCTCGTCGGTGAGCGCGGCGGCAGCCTCTCGGGCGGGCAACGGCAGCGCATCGCCATCGCACGCGCGCTGATCACCGATCCGCGCATCCTCATCTTCGATGAAGCAACGAGCGCGCTCGATTACGAGAGCGAACACATCATCCAGCAGAACATGACGCAGATCACCCGATCGCGAACCGTATTGCTGATCGCACATCGGCTATCGACCTTACGCATGGCGGACCGTATCGTCACCATCGAGGGCGGCCGGCTGATCGAAGACGGCCCACACGAAAATCTGATGAAAACCGGCGGCCGGTATGCCGCCCTGTACCGCCTGCAATCCGGGCTTCATGACGTCGCCAATGACCATGACGGCCCGCTAAACCGTTCTGCGATCTGATGCTGAGTAGTCCTCTCTACCGCTCTTCAGTGACGTTTCCGTCGGCAATCGGAACCGCGCGTTGTTGCGCGCGCGGCGAATAGGCTCACGCTATGCACGCAATATCGAACGATAAATCCGGGATTTGGGCGCTTCAGCTCCTGCTGCGTCTGCGCGGCAGCGCGACAACGCTCGAAGAGCTGTTCCAGCATGCCGGCCGCGGACCGATTGGCATCGACAAGATCATGCGTTGCGCGCGCGCAGCCGGATTCACCGCACGTGCGCGGACCACGACCTGGGATAATCTCGCGGCCTTCCCGCTACCGGGTATCGCTTCGCGCCGCGACGGACGCTTCCTACTGCTCGGCAAGGCGAATCATGAAAAAGCGGTCGTGTTGTCACCGAGCTCCGAACGACCGGAGGTGATGACTCGCGCCGAGTTCGAATCCCAGTGGGACGGCCGGCTCGTCTGCTTGGGCGATCCGAAATCGCGGAAGATCGCCAAGCTGTGGCAACAGCTCCAGACGCTTTGGCAGCAATTCAAGACGACCTTCATTCCGCAGGCACGCACCGTTTCGGCGCAGACTGCCCGGCAGGTCGTGCAATATACCAGGCCGGCTCTCGCCAATCTTGCGACCAGTGCCCGCGAACTTCCGCGCGCGCTTTTGGCGCCGCCCGACGAACCGCGGAAGCGGGCCGACGAGCGCGCCTTCCTGCCGGCCGCCCTTGAGATCGTCGAAACACCGCCCTCTCCGCTTGGCCGGACCATCACCTTCAGCATTATTGCGGTGTTCGCCATCGCTCTGGCCTGGGCCTGCATCGGCACGGTCGATATCGTTGCCATCGCCTCCGGAAAAATCATTCCCAGCGGCCGCACTAAAACGATCCAGCCGCTCGAAACCGGAGTCGTGCGGGCGATCCATGTGCATGATGGCCAACGGGTCAAAGCGGGCGACGTTCTCGTCGAACTCGACACCACCGCCGTCAACGCCGAGCTTCATCATCTGCAAGGCGACTTAATGGCAGCCCGCCTCGATATCGCGAGGCTGCAAGCGGCGATCGCCAACAAGGACGATCCGCTCTCGGTATTCGCGCCGCCGGACGGCGCCCCGCCCGATCTCGTCCAGATGCATCGCGGCCTGCTCCTCAGCAAGGCCAGCGAACAGAAGGCCACGCTTGCGACCATCGACAGCCAGTTAGCGCAAAAAACCGCGGAACGCGACACGATCCAGGCTTCCATCGATAAGCTCAAGGCCACCATTGCGCCGCTGCAGCAGCGTGTCGAAATCCGTGAACAGCTATTCCAAAAGGAATTGGGCTCCAAACTCACCTATCTGACGGAAATGCAGGACCTCGTCGGTCAACGACAGGACATCCTGGTCCAGCAGAGCCGAAACACCGAAACCAATGCCGCCATCAAGGGTCTGACGGAGACGCGGGCAAAGGCGGTGGCTGAATATGAGCGCGGCCTGTTCGACGAACTGACCAAGGCGCAGAAGATCGCGGCGGGGCTCAAGCAGGACATCGTCAAGGCCGAGCAGCGCAAGAGCTTCCAGAGATTGACGGCGCCGGTGGACGGCAACGTCCAGCAGCTCGCAATCCACACGATCGGCGGCGTCGTCACGCCGGCACAAACCCTGCTGCTCGTCGTCCCGGCGGAAAGCAAGCTGGAAATCGAAGCGATGATCCCGAACCGGGACATCGGCTTTGTCGCCTCCGGCCAGCACGCGGCCATCAAGGTCGACACTTTCAATTTCACACGTTACGGCCTGCTGAACGGAACGATCCTCAATGTGTCGCAGGACGCGATCACGCGCGACAAGCCGGGTGACAGGTCAAGTGAAAAGGCTCCTGGCGCGGAATTCACCAGCAGTGAACCGCGCGGCCAGGAGCTGATCTATGCAGCCCGTATTTCGGTCGACCGCACGCAACTGCAGATCGACGACAAGCAGGTCAATCTCGCTCCGGGCATGGCGGTGACGGCCGAGATCAAGACCGGAACCCGACGGATCATCAGTTACCTGCTGTCCCCGCTCGCCCGCTATCGGCACGACAGCTTGCGCGAGCGCTAACGCATTGCCGCATCACGCCGGATCGCGAGCACCAATCCAGCCGGAACAGGATCGGCGCTCGCATTGTCTTTCGGATCGACCGTCGGACCGGCTCTTCCGGCGTTCAGAAGAGCCATTGCGCCGCGCCGGGGCCGTGGTTGGCGACCAGGACGGAGCTGATCTTGTTGTCGAATCCGATCTCGTCGACGCTGTCGATCGAAAGCAGCGCCGCAAGCCGTGAGCGGGCGCGGTTGATCCGGCTTTTGATCGTGCCTGTTGTCGTTTGGCAGATCGTGGCGGTGTCCTCGTAAGACAGCCCCGCCGCGCCGACCAGCAACAGCGCCTCCCGTTGCTCATAGGGGATTTCCCCGAGCGCGGCCCGAAACTCCTTGAACTCCAGCAAGCCTTCCTGCTCCGGGACCGAGCGAAGCGCCTCGGCGTAGCTGCCGTCGGCATCCTCCACCTCGTTGCGGCGCTTGCGGAGATCCGACAGGAAGCAGTTCCGCAGGATCGTCGTCAGCCAGGCGCCGAGATTGGTGCCCGGCTGGAAGGTGTTGATGTTGGTGAGGGCCCGCAGCATCGTTTCCTGCACCAAGTCATCCGCCCAGTCCGGGTTGCCACTGATGGACCGGGCGAACGCACGCAGTCTGGGCTCCAACGCCACCATTTGCTGCTGGATAGAGAGCCCGCTCGACACGCCTTTTCCGTCAATACGTTTGTCGCTGGCAATCATCATCCCTCTCCCACTCGTACTCTGGCTGCTTCGATCAATCCTTCTTTTGCAAGCGACGTGCGGCGCACGGACGCAAAACAACACACATGCGCCGCCCGGTCGCTAGTTCTTCAATCCGGTTGGCGTGATCGCATTGCGCGGCACGAGCTGCGGCCCGCCGATCGCCGACGGGAAGATGCTCCTCTGCACCCGCAGGACGTCGCCGGGCTGCAGCTCCGTGTGTTCGTCGGCGTCGATCGTCACGGCTTTTCCATCCTGGAGACGGACGACCGTCAGGCTGCGGGCTTCGATCACCCCATCGGAATTGCCGACCAGAGCCGGAACGGTGAGTTGCGCCTCAACGAGCAGGCTCTGATTGGTATCGAATTTCACGCTGATATCGTCGAGGTCGAGCCGGGTCTTCTGCAGTTCGGCCATCACGGCCGAGCTCCGCTCGCTCTTCAGATCGAAGATCCGCTGATCGATCTGCGTGATGTTCTGCCGCGAGCGCAGGATCAGGGTCTGGAAACCCTGTTCGTTCATCTCGAGCTGCGCCTGCATGCGCACCAGCCCCATCTGCCGGCTGGTCGTGGTCAGGCCCCGCGACAGCAATGCATTGACCTCTCTGAGTTCCTGGCCAACGCTATCGAACTGCGTCTTGTTCGCCTGGATTTGGCGCGTGACGGCCTCGATCTCCCGCTCGTACAGGGAGCGCGTGCGTTCCAGGCTCTCGATCTGGTTCTTCAGTGCATCGACACGCAGGCTGAGAAGCGACCGCTCTTCATCGATGAGCTGCATCACGCCGCGATCCGTCTGCGCCTGGCGCATCAGCTCCGGCGGAAACTGGACGTCATCCTTCATCAGAAGTTCGGAATTCAAGCGGGCGCGATGTGCGATCAGTTGCTGATAACGCCTGACGAGATTCCGCATCTCGCCTTTGATGGTGATGGTGTCCCGATCGAGCCGCATCAGCCCAGGGTCATTGAAACGCAGCCACCCGCCAGCGAGGCTGATCGCCTGCAGAACAGTGACACCCGGACGGAACGGATATTCACCCGGCTTCTGCACGTCACCCAGCACATAGACGGGCCGCGACTGCAGGATTTCAACCGAGGTCCCGAGTTTGTCGGACAGCCCGGCACGGTCAAACCGCTCCGAAATCCGGTCGGCGATATCCTTCGGCGTCGCGCCATCGACGGGGATATCCCCGACTGTCGCGATCGAAATCGTCCCGTTGGAACTGACGGTGTATTCGCCGCTCAGTTCGGGATACTGGAAGATCTTGATCCTGAGCTTGTCATCCGGACGGACGATGTAATTCGATGCAGCCCGAACCGTGTCGCCGGCGACCATGCACACAATGATCGAAACTGATCCGAGAAGGTTGATCCAAGCGCGGCTCCGTTTCATCGCAGCACCTCTTCGTTTCACAGATCACACGATTGTTCGCTCACGCTTCGAACGCGAACGAACGGCGTCTTGCGGCAAGCGCCGCCTCGGCATTCCAGAACTTGTCTCCAAAGGCCCCGATCATCCGCTCGTCCACCATGTTCAGGACGGCGCCGACGAAATCAGAATCGGACACACTCGATACGGCGATCGCACGCTCGATCGTTTCGATTGTCGTCTCGCCCCATTTGATGACGAGAAGAATTCCATCGAGATTGCGCGCTGCCATACGAAACTCGGGTCCCTGTTCGAGTGGGGGCAGACAGACGACGATGAGGTCATAGTTTCCGAGGACGCTCGGACCGTGCTGCATCCACGACGCCCCGGACGCTTCGCCGCTGTTCAGCCCACCGACCTCGAGAACATCGAATCCCCCACTCGAATCCAGAACGATGCCGCGCGGCACCGAAAGCGCGTTCGTTAAGCCGAATTCGTCTCCGTCACCCGACGGCTCCTTCAGGCTGGCCTCGACCAGCAGAACCTTGCTTCCGCGGCAGGTCCGCGCGAGCTGCGCAGCCACGGTCGCCGCACCCTCTCCCGTCACGGCCGACGTAACGCCGATTTTGCGCGCTCCGGTATTCTGGATCGCGACCGCAGCGCGTCGAAGCGTCTGATCCTGCATCGGATTGGGAAGGAACCTGTCTTTCACGGCGAGCTTCCGTCCGCCAACCACGCCGCTCGCGGCCGCCGCGTTCCGGCGGCAGAGGAACGGGATCGGGCCGAAACACTCCAGACCAAGATGCTCGACCTGCGCCGCGGTTCGCACTGTCGAATTTCGGAAATCCAGCAGCAGAGCTAGAGCCGTTCCAAGCACGAGCCCAAATCCGAGCGCGGCGGCAAGGACGATGATCTTCCGCGGTCCGTCGGGCCGGCTCGGCACGCCAGCGGCCGTCATCACATACGCGTTGGGTCCTAAGCCCTGGAGCCGTTCACGCCGCAATGGCGACTTGCTGCCGCTTGGATCCGCGCCGAAGCGCCGCTCGACTGCGGCCTGCCCGATCGCATTCGCAATCCGCTCGGACTTGTGTGGATCGGAAGTGGCGACATTCACCTGGATGGTGTGGCTGGTGCCGACCTTTTTGACGACGAGGCGCTTCTGGAGAGCACCGATTGCAAGATCAAGATTGGTGCTGGCCTCTTCACCGGAGCGCCGCGGACGATAGAGCCACTCCACCATCGATCCCAATCGGGACGGCGCGGAAACAAACTCGTCGTCCGTATCCAGACCGAGCGACCGGACCACGGCGGCCAGCACGCCACGCGAACGAATGATCTCGATCTCGTTCTGCACCTGAGTGAGATCGGCGCGGCCAGGCGAAACGACCGGTTCCGGACCGAGCTGAATTTCTCTGACGTAGACCAGAAGCTGCGTCGAAGCCGTATATTTCACCGGCTTGAACAGCAGGAACAGCAGTCCCGCGAGAACAGACAGCGCGCCGCACAAGGCAATAAGCTTCCAGCGGCGGCGCAGGCTGAGAAGATTGAAGGTTCGCGCGCGTGACAGTTCGCCAACAGACTCGGACATGTGACTTTCCATCTTCAGATAGACCGCCATCCACTGCCTGAGCCGCTTTGGCACCTACCGGAGGCGCCGTTCGCGGCCTTAATCGTGTGTTCCAAGACGACGGAGAACACGGTCCGTAGCGATCGGCCGAACGCGATAGCGTCATCGCTGCTTGGCAGCCGCTGCCTCCAGGGCGCGTGTGACCGGAGCCCCTGGAGGCGCCAGTTCGACCCGCTCGGCATCCACGATCCGCGCTGTCCGCAACCAGACGAGGGTCTGGTTCCAGATCCCCCAATTCATGTCGGTCATGATGGCTTCGTAGTCTTTCCGGCTCAGTCGACGGACTATCAACTCCGCGACCATTCTCGATCTGTTGCCTCCTGCACCGCTCCGCCGCTCTTCGGCCCGGAGCAGATCCGGCCCGGAAAAGGAGGATGGCGACTGCTTCTGCTCGGATTCGCCGTCAGACTTTTCCTTCGCCTTCGATCGCTCATGCTGAGCTTCAAAATACAGCTCGTTGCGGGACACACGCCCACCGTTCTCGAGCCGCTTGAGAATCGTGTTGCGAACTGTCTGCGGCGTGGTCTTGGCCAGATAGACCCGAAGCGTCGAAGGAACCATCAGCGCGACAAGCTGCTTGTCGCGCTCCGCCTCCGACGCGAGTTTCATGAGATCTTGCGCGGTTCGGATCTTGAACTCGCACGCCCGCTCGACCCATTTGACGAATGCCCCGTGGGGCAGGTTCTCCTTAACGCGAAGAAGTTCCCGCCCGATTTCAACGGCGTGCTCGGTGGCGGCGCGACGAAGCGTTTTGATCCGCTGTGCAGATTCCTGCAATTCCGCCGGTGTCAAAAGTGTTTTTGCTAACATGACAGCCCCTCGGCTTGACTTGAAAATGCTACGCCTCGGGCATTCCGTGACGAAGCGACCAAAGGGATTCTCTGGTCCGGACCAAAGAGGTAGTCCTTTCGGACTAGCCGTCCGCACGCCGGGCTAGCCCGCCTATGCGCGCGTCACTCGAATACCATCAGGCAAACGGCCACATCGCGGCACCCGGAACCGATCAAAGCGAGATATGGAAATGCGGGCGCGCAATCGCGGCATGCAGCGACAGTGAGAACCGCCGGTCGTTAAGCTTTACAACACATTTTCTGTTTCAGGTCCCGCGCCCGCTCCCGAGCGCGCGGCGCAGGCGCATGCGCCCTGACAAAACCCTCAGCGTATCTTTCGGGTTCAATAAAAGGTCGAACAGCTTGAACGCGACACCGGTATAGAACTTGCGCGCATCTCGCGGGAAGCCGAGTTCGCGCAGCCTTCGACCGTGATAATCCCAGAACTCCCTGCCCTTGAACTTGAATGCGCTCGCGGCGAGATATGCATAGTACTGGTCCAGCAATTCAGCGATCCGCGCCTCGCGTTCACTCTTGCTCAGATACCAGTCGCCATAGCTCTGACAATCGCTGATGACAGCCGACACATAGGCATTCCTCTCGAGGGAGGAGCTCGTCTCCCGTCGAAGATGGATTCTCTCATACGACAGAACCTGGTGCACGAAGCCGAAATCGGTGTCGCGCAAATGCTCCAGGCACGCGCTGGTGTCAGCTTCCGCGGTCGGGTTCGGAAAGAAGTTGTCCGTGCTTCGCACCAGATCAGACCGGTACATCACGGAGGTCGGATTTCCGAGTACCGACAGCATGCCAAGCAGATGAGCGCGGCCAACCTCGCGCCCAGAAACAACCATCCGCGAGTACGGCAAGCCGACATTACGGACATACCATATACCTTCGCCGCCACTGAGCTGATAGGCACCGACGATCCCGATAGAGGGGTTTTCTTCAGCCCGCGCCACCATGCGCTCGATGCATTCTGGAAAAAGGCAATCGTCGGCTGAAATCACCTTACAATATTTGCTTTCCGGCGAGATCAGGCCGAATGCCTTGTTGTGGTTCGCGATGATCGGCAACAACGTCCCGTTGCTATAGATGCGGATTCGGCCATCGCGCCGCTGTTATTCTTCGGCGATGGCAAGCGTCCCGTCATTGCTGCAGTTATTGATGATGATGTATTCGAAGTTCTTATAGGTTTGAGATAGAGCGCTCTCGATGCAGTCGCGGAGATACGTCTCACCGTTGTAGACTGGCGTAACAAGGCTGACCAAAGGTTCTTGTTGTTGGTTCATGTCGCCCTCCGGATCGAAAGTACGTGCTCGTCTTCGGTATGGGTCTTTGGGCCCTCTTCAAACAATCCATCGAATTGCGCAGCGAGAAGCGCGCGCGATCGATCGGCATGGAGACGAATGCGCGCCTTGACCTCGTCCATATTGCTGACGAGGCGATCGAACCGCGCCATCAGCGTATTCGTGTCGCAACCGGCGATGTCCATGCAATAATCTGCGAGCCCCATATCCCGCATCACCGTGGTGACCTTGGGATGCGGCGCCAGCGCCAGTGATGGCACATGCATTAGCGACGCAAGGATCACGCCGTGGTATCGGCAGGTAACGTAGAAATCGAGACGCGAAAGCTCCTCCAGCAGTTCGCTGAGATTGGCGACCGGCACCTGCACCACATCCTCCAAAGCGGCAGCCGGATAAGCCTTGCGAATGGCCGATTCGAGATCTGCAAGCGCCTGGAAGTCGAACCAGATATCGCTGCTCACCAGCTTGATCCGATGTCCGCGCTCCAGCATGCGGCCGCCAAATTCAGCCAGATTGGCAATCAGCCGCGAATAAGCATGGTCGTCCTTGATCCAGTGTCGAGAGGAATCGCCATACGCCATCGGCGCGATGCCGATCACCAGCTTGTTGTTCGGCTTTGATCGTTGCTTTCCCCGCCCGCTAGAAAGCCGAAGGCCCCACACGCAATCGGTGGCGACATTGACCTCCCCACGGAATCCGATCGCTCTGATCAGGTCGGCCGACGCACGATCACGCAGTGATACATAACTGGCCATCGACAGTGCGCGCTTGATGAACCAGCGGCTCAGGGGCGCATCCAGCGGCCCGGCTCCATTGTTCAGGAAGATGCATTTGGCACGGGCGCATCTGGCAAGCAGCGTCCATTTGAACAGCGTATAGGGAAATGCCCAGGGCCCGCCCCAATCGAGAAGCTGCCCGCCGCCGCAAATGACGACGAGATCGAGGCCGCACACCACTATCAGTGACTGGATCAGAAAAACGATCTCGCCGAAAAAACGAGTCGGCCAGACAATGAAAATGCGCCTGAGCACCTTGACTGCCCAGAACAGCGGGCCGGTCTTTTTAAGGTACCTCTTCAACCAGCTCGCGCCGCCTGCGGAATCGGTCTCATATGATCCCGCGGTCCATTCGCGCTCACACGGGAAAACTTTTTGACGAATGGCGAAACACGGGATTCCGTGCCGCCGCGCGGAGTCGCCAGGATCGAGCGACAAACCAACCACGGACACAGCAGGCCACCGGCTCTTGAGATACTGGAGCACGGTCGCCACCGTGGCGTCATCGCCTAGATTGCCGGTGCCGCAGTGTTCCAGCAGTCCGATCCTGGTGGCCTTCGGCCGCGGCGCGTCCGCGTCACGCGAATCGGTCTCTTGTCCGGGCCAGCATTGACGGACCGAGTCGACGGCGCACATGCCGGCGCCCGCCTCTGTCGTCACGACACACGCCTGCGCTGCGTCTCGGAAACCGACCTCGACAGCACAGTCTCCGCCGCCTGCTCACCGCTCTTGAAACTCTCGTCGGTCCACATATAGCCCCAGTCGCCATAGCGGCCACAGTAGGCAATGCCGATATCGTTGAGATAACCATGAACGATTTTGAGCGCGTCTGCACGATCCAGATCGAAGATGATATTCGCGTAGCGCAGATATTGCGCCGTGCGAAAAACGACGTTGTCAGTCTCGCGCAGCAGCCCGCAGCGCCGCAGATCGGTGATGACAGGCTCGATCCAGTCGTCCGGTGAACCAGTGAAGGGTCGATATTTATCGGAAAAATACACCTCCGCCTGGATGCTCCCCATGCTTTCCGGAGCATTGCTGGCAGACAGCATGTGCGGGAAACCGAGCCGCGTGAAGCAGATGTCGTCGTCATAAAAGTACGTCATGTGCGCGCTGGAAAGATCGGCGCGGTCGACGCCGATATTGACCAGCACACAGGATGAACACGCAAGCCGCCGCGACGCCTCCAGAACATCGCGCGGCGCGCCTTTGATCATCCGAATCAGGTCCGGCAGCGGCAGCGATGAAATCAGATCGTCGTAGTGCGCGCGAACGCCATTCGAGAACTCCAGCAACCTGACCTGAGGGTTGATGGCAACCACCTCATGATTGAGCCGGATATCACCGAACGGGACGAACTTGTTCAGGTAAGCGACGAAACCGCCTCGCTTCGGATATCGGAAATGCGTGATGTAATGGATGTTCGGAGAGGTTGCAGAGATCGCGCCGCGCAGCACCTGTTCCAGCGTCGGCCGATAGATGCGCGGCCCCAGCCAGTCGATGCTCATATTTTCCGCAGTCGTGAGGTGGTATTTGCGCGCATATTGCATGGGGAAGAGCTGGGCGAACGTTGTACCGAAGCTCGCGACCAGCCATTCGCCGTAATTGCTCACCGGCCGATCTGGTTTTTGCCGTTCCTCGACGAAATCGGAAATCACCTTGACAATGACGTCCTCGGGCAAACCGTGCAGGTGCAACTGCACTGGATGTTGCGGCCAGTGTCCGCGCCAGTAGTTATTCAGATTGATCTGGATGGTTTCGTAAAGCTGATCGACGCTGTCGGCGAACAAGCCCTGGATCCGCTCGTCCTGTGTAAAGGAAATGTGTGGTCCGACATCGAACACGAATCCCGGGTCGTGGCGGAACGACATCGTATGACCGCCGTAATAGGGATTCTTGTCGTACATCACCGGCTTGATGCCCTCGTCGTGGAGCCGGCGGGCAGCACCAAATCCGGCCATTCCAGTTCCCAACACGACAACATTCCGCATCGATCGCTTCCTTGTGTGGCCGTTGAGTGTGAAGGTTGCCTCTAAACGGTCGAAAGCAACGGCATGTCGGCGACGTGCTCACACCGCGTTGTGACGTTCTGCGCAGCCTTGTCCTTGAGCAGATCTTCGTATTGCCCGATCTGGCGGCGCGTGATCGATCGCAGGTCGGCGCCGGCGCGATACGCCTGGTACCATTCGACGATCCAGTCGAGGCTCTGCGCCAGCGGCAAAACCGGGTGCCATTCGAGGCCAGCGCGCGATTTGGACGTGTCCAGCCGGAGCAGCTGCGCTTCGCCCGGATGGAAGCCGCTGCCGCGCTTCCACGACGCTCCATCGCCCCAGGACGACGCCAGCGTGTCGGCAATCCAGAACACTGGCTTGGCGTCCGATTGGGCCGGACCAAAATTCCATCCCGACGCGAAACACGAGCCCTCTTCCGCCAGCTTTTCGCAAAGCAGAAGATATCCGTGCAGCGGTTCGAGCACGAACTGCCACGGACGGATCGCCGACGGATTGCGGATGCGGCAGGGCCGGCGATCCAGAAACGCCCTGATCAGATCGGGAATGAGCTGGTTGGTGGTCCAGTCGCCGCCGCCGATGGCATTACCCGCGCGCGCGCTGCCGAGTGCCACGCCGGAGACCGACATTGCGCTTGTCGAAAAATAGGAATCGCGATAGGCGCCGGTCACCAGCTCGGCGCAGCCTTTGGAGTTTGAGTAAGGATCATGGCCGCCCATCGCGTCGCATTCGCGATAGCCCCAGACCCAGTCCTGGTTGGCATAGCACTTGTCGCTGGTGACATTAACGACAACGCAAGGCCGCTTGAGCTGGCGCACCGCTTCCAACAGATGGACGGTCCCCATGACATTGGTGGAATAGGTTTCGGCGGGCTCCTCATAGCCGTAACTGACGACCGATTGCGCGGCCATGTGAATGACCACTTCTGGATCGCACGCTGCCATCGCTGACTTGAGCCGCGCGAAATCGCGAACGTCGCCATGGATCGAACGGACACAGTCCTGCACTTGCGCCTGCGCGAACAGGCTGGGCTCGGTTGGCGGCTCGAGCGCGTACCCCGTCACATCGGCACCCAGCGCATGCAGCCACATCGACAGCCAGCTACCCCTGAAGCCGGTATGCCCCGTGATGAAGACCTTGCGATTTTGCCAGAAAGTACGGTTCAACCTGGATCACCCCAGTTTGACGCGATCGTCAGATCTTCACCGTATTCTTCTGAAGACTGCCGTCTCCGCGAAGCTTCCCCGCCAGATTGATCAGCCGGCGACGGCAGCCAGCGTGCGCTGTGGTGGCGGCTGCACCTTCCGCGTCACTGCCGGCCAGCGGACCTGCTGCTCGCGCCAGAGCGCGTAGACGGGATTTGGCGCCGGCAATATCACATCATCGAAGCAAAGGACTTCGTCCTTCTTCATGTCACGCTGCAGGATGCAGCCCTCCGACAGGCCGATTGGTAAGGCTTGTGCGGCACGCGCCTCCCGCGTGTTCTCGATCAGGCCATAAGTGCAGAACCCGCCGATGCCATCGAGGCGTTCGCCGACCCTGAGGTCGCGCTTCGCCACCGTCACCACTTCGCAGACCGGACCGGCCCCGGGCGCCACGGTCGGATCACCGTCAACCACCGCCCGCGCGATGGTTGAGGCGATCTGCAGATGCGGCAGATGAAACGGCGTGTAGAAGACATAGAACGGCCCATCGCCGAGCTTGTAATAAGCCAGTTGCGCCTGCTTCAGCGGCTCGTCTTCGTGCACGACGACGAAGGCGCCGGTGTGGGGCTCCGCCCCCAGCGCATAGTCGACCAGCCCTGTGTCGAGCATCGCGTCCGCCGGCAGGCGAGCGGCGATCTCCCGGACGTTCTTGCAGGCTGGCCCGTACATGCCGCGGCGTCCGGCATGAAACCCCGTCGCATTGGCAAGAACCGTGGTTTCCATCGACAGCTTGGTCGCATCCGCGAACGACGTGACCTTTCTGGCATCCTGATCGTTTTTCTCGGCAAAGGCGCGCTGCGTATCCGGATTACGATAATAGTCCACCATCCCCTTGATATTGCCCGCTGCGACGGTGCGCAGCCCCAGCGACCGGAGATAGCGCAGCAGCGTCATGGCAACACCCGGCTCGTCCCCGTCCGTATTCGTCAGCACCACACCGGCCTGACGCGCCCGTTCACTGAGAATTGGGCCGAGCAGTGAATCGAGCTCCGCATTGACCATCACCACATGCTTGCGATGCTCGATCGCATCGAGCACCACGGCGGCGCCGGTGCCGACGGTACCGGTCACTTCGACGATGACGTCGATGGCATCACACGCGGTCAGGATGGACGGATCCTCGGTCAGCACCGGCATTCCGCAGATGATCGCCCGCTCGGCGTCGCGCGCCGTCGACGCATGAGTCCAGCTGTGGATATTGCCCTCGCGGAACGCACGCTCACCATGGGCCGGGGTCCGGTTGGCAATCGCCACGAGGCGCATGCCCGGAACCGGAGTGCCCAGTTGCAGCGCAATGGCACGGCCTGTTGCGCCGGCGCCGACGAGACCGACGCGGATCGGTCGCCCGGCAGCCTCGCGTTTGCGCAATGCGGTATCGACAGCCATGTGTTCTCTCCTTCTCGGTCAAGCGCCGCGCATGCGGTCATGCCGTCGGCGTCAATGCCGCCGCGGATTGATCGCGTGAGAAATTCGCGGACAGCGGCCAGTTGCGATCCTGCTCGGAGATCTCGCTCACGGCCAAAGGCCATGCGATGTCGAACGCCGGATCATCGAAGCGAACGCCGTGCACAGCGCTCGGTGTGTAGAAAGCCGAGGCCATGTAATGCATCTCGGTGTCGGCCTTGAGCGTCTGGTAGCCGTGCGCGCAGCCCTCCGGTAGATAGAGCATGCGCGCGTTCTCGTCGCTCAGCTCCGCCCCGAACCACTTCCCGTACGAAGATGAATGAGGCCGCAGATCGAGGATGACGTCGAAGATCGCGCCTCGGGTACAGCGCACCAGCTTTGCCTCGCGCGCCGGCGCGGTCTGAAAGTGCATGCCCCGGACAGTCCCGCGGGAACGGCTGAAACCGAGATTGGCCTGGACCGGCTCGAAGGTG
This sequence comes from Pseudolabrys sp., assembly GCA_051958775.1. Taxonomy (GTDB): domain Bacteria; phylum Pseudomonadota; class Alphaproteobacteria; order Rhizobiales; family Xanthobacteraceae; genus Pseudolabrys. The sequence goes on along the minus strand of JBQCFU010000667.1, from coordinate 1,177 downwards.
ATCCCGTGCTCCACGAACTCCCGGGCGCACCAGGCGCGCATGAACCGGCCGCGCGTATCCTCATGCGGGGACGGGTCGATCAATAATGCACCCGTCACGTGTGTTTGCGTGAAGCGCATTCCCCCGCTCCCAGTTCGCGCTCGTTCCCTCTGTCTCCACAATGTCTGCGGCGTGGACGCGTTCCGGCGCGCGATACGGCGGCACGGCAATTTATGCGGTGAAGAACCAACCGAACGACCAAGCCCCCCGGCGCGATCAACCGGTGGGCGCCGCACGCGCCGCCCGGAAGACATCGAGATGAAGCGCATTTTTGCCCGCGATCAGGATCAGCGCAGTGACGTAGACCGTCCCGAAAATGGCAACATCGGAAACGAGGCGGAGCAACGATGACAGCACCGGCGCATAGAGGGCATGAGCCGCATAACCGATCGCGGCTGCCGTCAGACTCGCCGCCAGAGGACGCGCCAGCGCCATGACGATCTCACGCACGCGAATTCCGGTCCCGTGCAACGCCCAGATCGAAATCGGAATCATCCGGATGACCATGATCGCGGAATAGGCCATCGCGACGCCGCGCGGCCCGTAAGGAAGCGCAATCACGATGCCTGCGATCATAAAGGGAGCGGTGCTCAGTGCGATATATACGCCGCGTTTGATCAGCCCGAGGACATTGAGCAGCCAGCCAAGCGGATTCATGATCGCTAACACCAATATCGTCGGTGTGAGGATGCGGAAAATCTCGGCAGCGCTGGCCCATTTCGGTCCAAGCGCGACGGCAATCACGTCATCGGCGAACAGCGCGCAGGTCACCGTCAGCGGCAGAGTCAATGTCACAACCAGCGAATAGCCTTTGAGGAAATATCGCCGAAGTCGCTCCGGATCCGATCGGGTTCGCGACAGTGCTGCGAAGGCCACCTCTCCGACCGTCATGTTGAGGTTGTCGCCCGGGAAATTGATCAGATGAAAGGCCCGCCCATAGATGCCGACCGCCTCGGTGCCCCAGACCCGACCCAGCAGCAGCTTGTCGGTGTTGTTCGCGAGATAGAAGACAAACCCGGTCAGCGTCGTCCCACAGCCGAAGCCCAGCATTGCGCGAATGCCGCTCGCCGTCCTGGGCAGACCGGGGATCCACCCGGTTGCAATCCAGAGCCCGGCCGTCGTCGCGAGCGGGAGCGTG
>JBQCFU010000666.1:0-3648 GCA_051958775.1 Pseudolabrys sp. | reverse complement strand
CGAAATAGCGCCAGCCATCGATCACCTGTTCCGGCGAGCCACGGCTGATGCCGAGCTGCAAGCGGCCGCCGGCGATCAGATCGGCGGCGCCGGCATCTTCCGCCATGTACAGCGGATTTTCGTAGCGCATGTCGATCACGGCGGTGCCGATCTCAATCCGCCTGGTGCGTGCGCCGACCGCGGCGAGCAGCGGAAACGGCGAGCCGAGCTGACGCGCGAAATGATGCACGCGGAAATAGGCGCCGTCGGCGCCCAGCTCTTCCGCCGCGACGGCAAGATCGATCGATTGCAGCAGCGCGTCGGCGCCCGAACGGGTCTGCGACTGCGATGAGGGTGTCCAGTGCCCGAACGAGAGGAAGCCGATGTGTTTCACGGGAAAGCGTCCAGCGGAGGAGGGTGGCGCGACGTTGGCCGCGCCCAAGTTTTCGGATCAGCCCTCAGATCGGGGCCCGGCGGAAAAAATGCAAGGGCCGGTTGCCTGGCCCGAGGGTCGCTCGCATCCAGGGCCGCTCACATGAATCCGGGATTTCGCGGCAGATATTGCGTCCAGTCGCCATAGCCAGGCGAGGCCATCAACAGCATGGGGAAGGTGATCCGCATGCCCTGGTTGACCGCGAGGCTGAGGGCGCTGTCGCAGGTGCCGGGCAGAAACGCCGAAATCTTTTCGGTCGTGCGATCGGCCGCGAGCCGCAATGCCGTCGCGAAAGCATCACGAAGAGCACCGGTTCGCGTGACCGCGAGCGGGCCGATATGTCCGTTGGCATTGACGTAGACGTAGCCGACGCAGTCGTCGCCGGCGTAGAGCAAAGCGCCGGTGGTCGCCTGCTCGCCGAGCAGATAGCGGTGATGCTTTTCGCGTGTGGTGTCGATGGCGCGGGAATCGATCTCGCCCAGCTTCGTCATGGTCGCAGGGCTGTCGTCGATCGCCACGATACGCAGTGGCGATGCCGGCAAGTTCTGCATCACCCGTTCGCGCGCGCCACCGAAAAAGTAGATCGGCATTCTCGGAAACAGGCCGTGGCGCATGTAGAGGCCTTGCGACACGCGGTTGAAGGTGAACGTGATCAGCGCCTTGTGAGCCGCTCCGGATTTTTGGGCGTGCTCCAGGGTTCGTTGCAAAAGTGTGTTGCCGATGCCGTCGCCTTGCCGGGTCGGATCGACGAACAACTGGGCGAGGAACCAGACATCGCCGCAAGCCCAGCTCCAGGCGAAGCCGAGAATGTTTTCGCCATCTTCGGCAATCCAAAGGCCGTCGGGGTCGTCCTCTAGCGAGAACAGATCGAAGCCGCGTGCACTGGGCGCGGCCATGGGGCCGAAGCCGTGGCGAACGGTGAGATCGTTGATGCTGGCCACTACGAGCGTGTCGGCCGTGGTCAAATCGTCTGCCCGAGCCAGCCTGTAAATGAGCGACATGGGACAACTCCCGCAAAAGGTTTCCGGGATGGAAGGCGAACCACGCTGCGCATCATATCAGCAAAATGCTTTTTGTGGCGGGGCCTGGTGGGAAGCGCAGAGCACGACCGATCCGGCGCAAACGAGCCTGGCCCTGTCCGCGCAAAATTCCGTATCGGGACGGTGCCAGTGACGGTCTGACGCGCCCGCCGTTTCATGAAACAGCACGCATCGCCTCAAGGGCGATGCTTGTTTTTCTTTGGCTTCTTGCCGAAAGCTGGCTTTGCAAATGGCGCGCGGTCCCGCGGCGGCGGCTGTCCCTTGCGAGCGGGCTTGTGCTTCTTGTGGTTCTTATCCCACTTCGGCTTATTGTCGGCTTTGTTGCCGCGCTTGTTTTCGAACTGAGACGAGGCTTCGCCGGCAGGTTTGTCACCACGCCTGTCATCAGGTTTGCCAAAAGGCTTGTCGCGAGACCGGTCGTGCGGCTTGCCGTAGGGTTTATCACGGTGTCTGTCGTGAGGCCTGTCATGGGGCTTGCCATAAGGCTTCTCCCGCGATGTGTCTCGCGGCTTGTCCTGAGAGCTGTCGTCCGGCTTCCGGCGTCGCTCGAAGGGAGGCTTGTCGCTCCGACGCGGCCGGCTCTCATAGGCTTTGCGGGTGTCCGCGGTGGTGTCAGCGCTAGGTTCGGACGTTTCGCCTTGCGGTCCGTCCGGCAGCGCATCGATGCGAATATTCCCTTCCTTGTCGGGACGCTTGAGGTTGGCCGAAAATTTCTCCGCGGCCTGCCCTGAGATTTCGAATTCGGAGTGCGCGGCGTAAATTCTGATCGCGCCGATGTCATTCTTGCTGATGTCGCCGCGGCGGCAGACCATCGGCAGCAGCCAGCGGGCTTCGGCGTTCTTCTGCCGTCCCACGCTCAGGCGAAACCAGACGCTGCCACCTGCAAGGCTATGACGAAACCCGGGCTTTGTCTTGCGCGAGTCCGTTTCAGCAGAGTTGTCGTCGTCGCGCGTATGGCGCGTATGGCGCGTTTCGCGTCGTTCGCGACGGTCGTCGTGCGAGCGATAGCCGCCGGCACCGGGATCGAGGATGTCTTCGGGCGAGGGTAGCCGCGAGCGATAAAGTCGGGCCAGCGCGGCGGCGATAGTCTCGGGCGACTGCTCGGCGAGCAGCGCGCGCGCCAGTGTCAGATCTTCCTCGGTCGACTCCGCGGTGAATATCTCGTCCTGCAGCATGCGTTGCTGATCCAGCTTGCGGATTTCCTCCGCCCCGGGCGCCGTTCCCCACGTGACGTCGATGTCGGCCTGTGCCAGCAGCACCTCCGCGCGGCGGCGGCGCGCGGGCGGCACCAGCAACACGCTCACGCCCTTGCGGCCGGCGCGGCCGGTACGTCCGGAGCGGTGCTGCAGGGTTTCCGGATCCTTCGGCAGTTCGGCATGAATGACGATGCCGAGATTCGGCAGGTCGATGCCGCGTGCCGCCACGTCGGTGGCGACGCAGACGCGCGCGCGTCCGTCGCGCAGCGCCTGCAGCGCATGCGTTCGTTCGTTCTGCGTGAGTTCGCCGGACAGCGCGACCACGGAAAATCCGCGTTCCAGTAGCGCCGCCTGCAGATGCCGTACGGATTCTCTGGTGTTGCAAAAGACGATGGCGGCGGGCGATTCAAAATATCGCAGCAGATTGACGACCGCGTGCTCGATTTCGTGCGTGACGACCCGGATGGCGCGGTATTCGATGTCGGCGTGACCGCCTTCGTGGCCCGCGACTTCGATCCGGAATGCGTCTTTCTGATATTGTCTTGCCAGCGTTGCGATGCCGCGCGGCAACGTCGCCGAGAACAGCAGCGTGCGGCGGGTGTCCGGCGTGGTCTTGAGGATGGTTTCCAGATCCTCGCGAAAGCCCAGATCGAGCATTTCGTCAGCCTCGTCGAGGACGATGGCCTTCAATTCCGAGACGTCGAGATTGCCGCGCCGCAGGTGGTCGCAGAGCCGCCCCGGCGTCCCGACCACGATGTGTGCGCCGTAGCCCAACTCGCGCTGTTCCCGGCGCGGGTCCATGCCGCCGACGCAGGAGACGATGCGCGCGCCGGTGTGCTGATAGAGCCACGCGAACTCCTGCTGCACCTGCAGGGCAAGCTCTCGCGTCGGTGCGACGATCAATGCGAGCGGCTTGGCCGCTCGTTCGACCCGCTCCGTGTCGCCGAGCAGGTTCCTCGCGATCGACAATCCATACGCGACGGTCTTGCCGGAGCCGGTC